>CAZSDN010000001.1:0-22638 GCA_964605595.1 uncultured Flavobacterium sp.
CAGCGCTGAACACCGGGACCTCCGGCTGGCGGCCAATAATAAGTTATGATAAGTACTTTTTTCATTTCGGTTTGAAATGTTAATTATCGGCTTTTTTCTTATATGAAAAGTAGATTCCGGCGCACAGCAACAAAACCATTCCGATAAAGCTTGACAAAGCGATATAACCTCCGGTTTTTACAACCTGCGGTTCAAATTTAAACTCGATACTGTGTTTTCCGGCCGGTACATGCATTGCACGCAGCACATAATCTGCACAAATATGGCTTGATTCCTTTCCGTCTATAAAAACATTCCAGCCTTTTGGATAATAGACTTCCGAGAAAACAACAAATCCGTCGTTACTGTTGTTACTTTCGTATTTAATATAATTTGGTTTGTAATCTACGAGCTTTATTTGCGCCAGGCTATCAGCTTTGAAAGTTGTTTCAGACGCTTTAAAATAGGATCCGAATTCATGATTTCCAACAATTGCAGTATTTTTTAAATCCGTGCTACTCAACGCTTTCATTTCTTCATCGGCAGAATTAACTAATCTGACTTCTTTTACAAACCATGCGTTTCCGTTATGGAAAGGATTTGTTATAGGAACATTTCCATTATCCGTCGGAAAAAGAATATATTTTACGTTCAACGCATCCAAAACCGGATTTCCTTTCGTTAGGGATAATGTTTGCGGGTTAATCGAATTCGCTAATTCAGAAAACGTTTTTTCAACCTGATAATCAAACAACTGGTCAAATCGCCTTGGCCGTACCGCACTATAACCGCCAACCGCTTTATGAAAATATGAAGTTCGCCCCTGTAATCGCCCCTGGATATCATAAACGCGGTAAACTGATGTATCTTTAAGGATTTCCTTATCGGCGACACTTGGCTGAAAAGGCTCCCGAACCTGGCTTGCACTCACAAAATCTTTTGCGTCAAGATAATTTTTGTCGATTACAACCAAATCAAAGACCATGAAAAAACCAATTAAAATAACGGTAAAGGTTTGTGACAATCTGTTTTTGAAATTAAACCATAAAATGGCAAACGCTGCTACAATTAGAAAACCAGAACGCAATAAATCAGAAACATACATTGCTTTTCTATCTGCTTTGAGCGCCTGTAAAAATGCCGGATCCATTGATTTGGCAATCGCATCGTCATTAATTGTTGTAAAGCTAAACAAGCCTTTACAAACGAAAAGTAAAGCTATAAGACCAATAGCAGTTGCTCCTGATTTCCATAAAGGCTCCCATTTTTTATCATTTTCAGTTTTGAAAAATGTCTGCAATCCCATAATCGCCAAAACCGGAAGGCATAACTCGAGTACAACCTGAATCGAGGAAACCGCACGGAACTTATCATAAAACGGAACAAAATCAATGAAAAAGTCTGTCAATAACGGGAAATTTTTTCCCCAGGAAAGCATCAAAGAAGCAATTGCTCCTGCTAAAAACGCATATTTTATTTTACGCCTGTCGGCGAAAAGCGCAAATACGGCAAGAAAAAAAACAACAGCACCAATATATGCGGGAGCAGCTACGATAGGCTGATCGCCCCAATAAGTTGGCATTCCTGATGAAGCATATTCTATTGCCTGCGCCTCAGAAATAAACTGGTTCTCGGCAATTTCCTGTGTTTGTAAAAATTGCACGACATTAGAATCTTTTCCAAGCGATTCATTGTTTGAGCCACCAAAAAGCCTCGGAGCTATCAGATTGAAACTTTCTGCAATCCCATAACTGTACTCGGTAATATACTCACGGCTCATTGAAGAAGTTGTTACATTCTTTGAACCATCCGGATTAAAAGTAAGCTCGCTTTTGCCACGCATGCTAAAATCGGCATACTCGGTCGTTGCCATAAGGTTGGCCGCATTGGCTCCGATAGCCAAAATTGATGCAACTGCAAATACACAAGCACTATAAAGCAATGATTTAAAATCCTTTTCTTTAACGCGTTCATAAGTAAAATAAGCTGCGATAAAAAACAGCAAAAGCAACAGGTAATACGTCATTTGAAAATGATTCGCGTTTATTTCAAACGCGACCGCAAACATTGTCAGCAAACCGCCTAAAATATACTTTCGTCTGAAAACGAGGATAACACCGGCAACGACCATCGGCATGTATGCAATAGCATGCGCTTTGGCATTGTGCCCAACACCAATAATTATAATGAGGTATGTGGAAAATCCAAATGCAAGCGCACCGATGAAAGCCTTTAATGGATCGGTTTTTAAAACGAGTAACAATGAGTAAAATCCTAAGAAGTAAAGAAATAAATAATCTGCCGGGCGAGGCAGAAACCTCAATACAGCATCTATTTTCTTAATGTAATTATGGGGATAATTTGCTCCTAATTGATACGTCGGCATCCCGCCAAAAGCGGCATTAGTCCAATAAGGTTCTGTTTTCTCCGCAGCCCGGAAATCATTTTGTTCCTTGGCCATTCCGGTATATTGCGCAATATCTGATTGGTAAAGCTGCTTACCCTGCAAAACAGGATAAAAATAAATAAGTGAAACTAAAACAAAGCCAATAACGACAAGAAAATGCGGGTAAAATCGGTTAAGAATTTTCATTAATTTAGTTTAAAGTTTTGTGTTTCGGATGCAAGCCCGGAACCATTACTGCAAACTTAGTCAATTTCTTCATAATCCACATATTCACCAACCTTTTTGGTTTCACGTGGTTTTGTTGCTTTAGAAGTATCGTAAATTATTTCGTCGTTATTCTGATTGTATTGACGTGAATTTTGCCTGTCATTAAATTGCTGCTGAAAATTCTGCTCGGCCTTTTGAACCACTTTTTTTACAAGCAAAGGCAAAAACAAACGCGCGAGGAATTTGAATACATAATAAAATACAATAATGTAAAAAATAGTCTTAACGAATGTTTGAAAATTTGCTGTCTGCATGAAGAATAAAATTTTCCAAATTTAATGATTTGAACGGTTAAAATTAAAATATCGCTCTTAAATAAATAATAAAATATAGTACATTTGAAGTACTTGAAAAGCGTTTCAATTAAAAAAATAACTATGCTCAAAATCAAATCATTATTGTTTATAACTGCTTTTTTGGCATTTCAATCCGCTTTCAGCCAATATACCGATGTTATTAATTCGAATCGCCCGGGAGAATCGCAGTCGGCATTTTCAGTTGGCAAAAATGTAATCCAAGCTGAATCAGGCCTATACGGAATATATGAAAAACACGAATTACTCGGAACAAAATCAGGAGGTTTCGGAGTTGACCTGAACCTGCGTTGGGGGCTTTTTTCTGAAGAACTGGAAATTAACCTGGAACTGCAGCACCAATCGGACAAATACATTACGCCTTTTGGCTCCATAAACAGAAGCGCCTTAAAACAAACTACATTAGGAGCAAAATACCTAATTTATGATCCGCATAAAAACTACGAAGAAAAACCTAATCTGTATAGCTGGAAAGCCAGGCAAAAATTTAAATGGAGGGAATTTATCCCGGCCGTGGCGGCTTATGCCGGAATAAACTTTAATTTCGATAATCCGTTTACTTTTGAAACCGATCCGACAGTCAGCCCGAAAATTGCCGTCATTACGCAAAATCAATTTACCGGTGGCTTTGTCTTTGTTACAAATATCATTGCCGATAAAGTAACAACCGATTATCCAAGTTATGGCTATGTACTGACACTTACAAAAGGAATCAATGAAAAATGGTCGGCTTTTATTGAAAACCAAGGATATAAAAGCGATTATTATTCGGATGCCATTTTACGCGGAGGCGCCGCTTACCTAATTCGCGAAAACATCCAAATTGACGGCTCGCTCACAACCAACATGAAAAATACGCCTTCAATATTTTCAGGAACCGTAGGACTTTCATGGCGTTTTGATGAAAATTACAAACCTGTACTGATTCGTAGCGGTAAAGAAAAAGGAGGAAAAGATAAAGACAAATCGAAAGACAAGGACAAAAAGAAAAAATCCAAAAACGAAGTGGAATCAGATAAACCAAAACCTTAATGATTACGATTATTGAAGCCAATAGCAACGAACTGCTGACCGACTTTGTAAAATTTCCTTTTACACTTTATAAAGGCAATCCGTATTGGGTTCCGCCAATTATTGAAGAAGAACTCGCTACATTTAAAAAAGATTCCAATCCGGCTTTTGAAACCGCCGAAGCCTATTTTTACATCGCATACAGAAATGGTGAAATCGTGGGCCGCATTGCCGCCATTATTAATTGGGATGAAGTCAATAAACAGCAAAAAAGCAAAGTCCGCTTTGGCTGGTATGACGTTATTGACGATATTGAAGTAACCAAAGCTCTACTCGAAAAAGTTTATGAATTAGGACGAAAACACAGCCTGGAATATGTTGAAGGCCCGATGGGATTTTCAAACCTCGATAAAGTGGGCGTGCTAACAGAAGGTTTTGATGAAATGGGCACTATGATTACCTGGTACAACCATCCGTATTATGTGGAACATTTGGAAAAACTGGGTTATATAACCGAAAAAGAATATATTGAAAGTAAATTCCCATTCAGCAATATCAATCCGGCAGCATTCCAGAAAGCACAGGAACTTATCAAGAAACGTTATGGTCTGGTTTCGTTGAACTTTACTTCAACAAAAAAAATCATGCCGTATGTAGATAAAATGTTTGACCTTTTTAATGAAAGTTATTCGGGATTAGCGTCGTTTGTGGCTATTACCGATATTCAGAAAGAATATTTTAAAAAGAAGTATATCAGCTTCATCAATCCTGAATATATAAAGTTCGTAGAAGACAAAAATGGGAAAATGATTGCTTTTGCGATTGTCATGCCGGGGTTTTCAAAAGCGCTCCAAAAAGCAAAAGGCCGGTTGTTCCCGTTTGGGTTCCTGCATTTGTTATGGGCAAAGCATTTTAGTAAAGAAGTTGTTTTCTATCTGATAGGCATCCTGCCAGAATACCAAAACAAAGGCGTTACAGCCATTATTTTTGATGAATATTACAAAACCTGTAAAAAGAAAGGAATCAAAACCTGCATCCGTACGCCCGAACTTGCTGAAAATATAGCCATTCATCAAATCTGGAAGAACTTTGACCCGACCATCCACTGCCAGAGGAAAACTTTTCGAAAAAATTTATAAAGAAGCTGTATTATTTTTTACAATCTGTTTTTGTTAGTACAGTTTTGCTGTCGAAAAATAATTTCCTTTTGTCTTTAAAAACGGTTTTTCCTTTATTGTCATCGGCTATATCTCCATAACCTTCAATAAGGATGCTATCTTTTTTCAGGAAAACCACTTCGCGCTCAGATGTGATTCCTTCTGACACGAAAATATAATTGGCAAACAACGTATCTCCTTTCATAGTTCCTGACAAACTACCGTCGGCTTTATCTTTTTCGAAAAAATTATATTGGAGTTTTCCAGTTGCATCAGCTCCGTTTAGCGTGTAACTGAGTAAGACTGTGTCACTTTTAAAAACACCCATATAACATTCTTTAGTTGATGCTTCAATAATAATCGGGTCTTTTGGATTTGCTTGTTCCTTTTTACAGGAAATGATTGTAAATGCAATAATCGCCAATACTAAAATGGTATTTTTCATAATATGATTTTGATTTTATAGCTTAAAGATAGGAAAAACCTTGATAGTTTGAGTTTCTTCTTTAAGAGAAATAACAAGTTGTGTAACAATTACGCATCACAAAAGATAACTCTACTAAAACAAAAAAGCCTCCGTAAAAGGAAGCTTTTCTTATTTCTATAAACCGCATTTAAGAAACATCAACTGTTTTCTCTCCGGCGATTTTAAGGTATGTACCGTTTGTCAGTTTCTCACGTACTGCTTCAAAAGCATCCAGCGTTTCGTTAATATCCTGAATTGTGTGCGATGCTGTCGGGATCATTCTTAACAGGATTATTCCTTTAGGGATAACCGGATAAACTACTATTGAAAGGAAAATATTGTAATTTTCACGAAGATCGTTTACAAGCATCATCGCTTCGGGGATGCTTCCGCTAAGATACACCGGAGTTACGCAGGTATTGGTATCGCCAATATCGAAACCGCGCGCTTTCAATCCGCCTTGTAACGCATTTACGTTTTCCCAAAGCTTGTCTTTTAGTTCGGGCATTGTGCGCAGCATTTCCAAACGCTTCAACGAACCAACAGTCTGGATCATCGGAAGTGATTTTGCGAACATCTGCGAGCGCAGGTTGTATTTCAAATAGTCAATGATATCTTTATCGGCAGCTACGAAAGCACCAATATTTGCCATCGATTTCGCAAAAGTAGAAAAATAAACATCTATCTCGTCCTGTACGCCTTGCTCCTCACCTGCTCCTGCTCCCGTTTTTCCAAGAGTACCAAAACCGTGTGCATCGTCAACCAGCAAACGGAAGTTGTATTTCTTTTTGAATTCGGCTATTTCTTTCAGCTTACCTTGCTGTCCGCGCATCCCGAAAACGCCTTCGGTAATAAAAAGGATTCCGCCTCCGGTTTCTTCAGCCATTTTTGTTGCGCGTTGCAGGTTTTTCTCCATGCTTTCAAGGTCGTTGTGCTTGTAGGTAAAACGTTTGCCCATGTGCAGCCGAACCCCGTCAATGATACATGCGTGGGCATCGACATCATAAACGATAATATCGTTTTTGGTAACCAAAGCATCGATTATAGATACCATTCCCTGGTAACCGAAGTTCAGCAAATAAGAAGCTTCTTTCATTACGAATTCGGCCAGTTCACGCTCCAATTGTTCGTGACAATCAGTCTGCCCGCTCATCATGCGCGCGCCCATCGGGTATGCGGCACCATATTTTATTGCCGCGTCGGTATCGGCCTGGCGCACTTCAGGATGGTTTGCCAATCCTAAATAATCGTTGATACTCCAGTTTAATATTTCTTTTCCGTGAAATGTCATGCGCGGACCCAAATCGCCTTCCAATTTTGGAAAAACGTAATAACCTTCAGCCTGTGATGCCCATTTTCCTAACGGGCCTTTATTGTTTTGTATTCTTTCGAATAAATCTTTTACCATGATTCCTTTTGTGTTTAAGACGTGGCAAAAATAAGTATTTATTCGATGGTTTCATACTTATATTTGAAATTTGAAAAACCCTATATTTTTTATAACTTTAATGAAATTTTTATCAAATAATATGCGTAATAACAATTCCGAATTAAAACTAGCAGTACTCATCGACGCCGACAATGTTCCTTACAGCAATGTAAAAGGCATGATGGAAGAAATAGCCAAATATGGCATGCCTACTACAAAACGTATTTATGCCGACTGGACACGGCCGAACGCCATTGGCTGGAAAGCAGTTTTGCTGGAACATGCGATTACTCCAATACAACAATATAGTTATACCGCTGGAAAAAACTCTTCGGATTCTGCACTTATCATCGATGCAATGGATTTACTTTACACCAATAAACTGGATGGTTTTTGCATTGTTTCGAGTGATTCTGACTTTACACGCCTGGCCATTCGTTTGCGAGAATCAGGGATGAAAGTAATAGGAATTGGCGAAAAGAAAACACCTTCATCACTCATTGCTGCCTGCGATAAATTTATCTTCCTGGAAGTACTCGATGGCGCAGTACAATCAAAACGTGCAAAAAGAGCCGATACGGTTGCTAAGAAAGCCGCTACCAAGTCGGGTGAAAAAATCGTCATGGGAAAAATGGTAGGCAAAAAATCGGCTAAAACTGCTGAGCCTATTGAAGAACCTACGTCTGCTCCAATCGAATCTATAATCGACGAGGAAACAATACAACTCATCGAGTCGACCATAGATGACATTTGCGATGATGACGGCTGGGCGTTCCTGGGTGATGTTGGCAATCTTATCGTAAGGAAAAAACCGGAGTTCGATCCGCGGAATTACGGTTTCCCAAAATTAACTCCTTTACTCAAGTCACTTACAGACATACTTGAAATTGATGAGCGTGATTCGGATAAAAAAGGCATTAAGCATGTTTATGTGAGATTGCGTTTGGGATAAATGAAAGAGCGTTTGTTTTATTTCACCGCGACAATAGCCATTATAATTGCCGGGATTCTTTCCCGAAAAATTCATTGGATTCCACTTTTTACGGGCGATGCATTATACGCTATAATGATTTATTCAGCGCTGCGGATGGTTTTCCTGAAGCCATTAAAATTAACAGCGCTTATTGCACTGGTCGTATGTTTCGCAATTGAATGTTCCCAATTGATCCGTTCCGAATGGATGCTCGCAATCCGGGATACAACTTTTGGGCGTCATGTGCTCGGACAGGGATTTTTGTGGAGCGACCTTCTAGCCTATTCAATCGGAATTTCAATCGCTTTAATCCTTGATTCGCTAATACAAAAAAAGCATTCGAAAACAGTAAGTTAAGCTTATGTCATATCTTTGCAACAAATCTACCACAATGATCCAACTCGTATTTGCATCGAACAATGCCAATAAAATCCGTGAAATCCAGCAAATGCTTCCGCCGGAAATAAAAATCCTGAGCCTTGAAGACATCGGCTGCCATGAAGAAATTCCTGAAACCGCCGACACGATTGAGGGTAATGCCATCCAAAAAGCCGATTACGTTACCAACAACTATGGCTATGATTGTTTTGCAGATGATACCGGGTTAGAAGTTGAAGCGTTAAATGGCGCACCCGGAGTTTATTCGGCTCGTTATGCGGGCGAACAAAAAAACGCTAGCGATAATATGGATAAACTTTTGAAAGCACTTTCCAAAAAAAACAATAGGAATGCACAATTTAAAACTGTTATTGCGCTGAACCTTAACAAACAACAACAGCTTTTCACCGGAATTGTAAAAGGCCTAATCACACATTCAAAAAGCGGAACAAACGGTTTCGGTTACGATCCGGTATTTCAGCCCGAAGGATATAGCCTTACATTTGCGGAGTTTTCATCCGAAGAAAAAAATAAAATCAGCCACCGCGCCCTTGCTACAATCAAACTGATTGATTTTCTTACAAACAAACAGTGATTTTGGTTAACTTTTTACAGCTCCATGCTGCTTTCACGACTATTTTCATCGGCACAATTTCAATTACCAATTATCAATTGTTAATTATCAATTCTAAATTACTGATTTTCAATAATCCATAATAAGCATAATAAAACCTTAAGCATTAGTTATATCCATTTATTAACTGTACTTTTGCGCAAATTTTTAAAACTTATATGAATAAATTTGAACAATTAGGATTGAAAGAATCGCTACAGCGTGCGATTATCGATCTAGGATTTGAGAATCCGACCGAAGTGCAGGAAAAAGCGATTCCACTCTTATTGGAACAAGACACAGATTTAGTTGCGTTGGCTCAAACAGGGACAGGGAAAACGGCAGCTTTTGGTTTTCCGCTGATTCAAAAAATTGATGCTGACAACAGAAATACACAAGCGTTAATTTTATCACCTACACGCGAGCTTTGCTTGCAGATTACAAACGAGATTAAGAACTATTCGAAGTACGAAAAAGGAATTAATGTCGTAGCGATTTATGGCGGCGCCAGCATTACTGAGCAGGCAAGGGAAATCAAGAGAGGCGCGCAAATTATTGTGGCTACTCCTGGTAGAATGCAGGACATGATCAACAGAGGTTTGGTAAACATCAAGCAAATTGATTACTGCGTATTGGATGAGGCAGATGAAATGCTGAACATGGGCTTCTATGAAGACATCGTTTCTATTTTATCTGACACTCCGGAAGAAAAAAGCACTTGGTTATTTTCAGCGACGATGCCAGCGGAAGTTGCGCGCATTGCAAAGAAATTCATGGAAAATCCATTGGAAATTACCGTTGGAACGAAAAATTCAGGTTCAGCAACAGTTTCACACGAATTCTATTTGGTAAATGCACGTGACCGTTATGAAGCGCTGAAACGTTTGGCAGATGCGAACCCAGATATTTTCTCGGTTGTTTTCTGTCGTACGAAAAGAGACACACAACAAGTTGCTGAAAAACTTATCGAAGACGGATATAGCGCTGCTGCTTTGCACGGTGATTTATCTCAGGCGCAACGTGATTCGGTTATGAAATCATTCCGTGGCCGTCAAATCCAGATGCTTGTTGCTACTGATGTTGCTGCTCGCGGAATTGACGTTGATAACGTAACACACGTAGTAAACTACCAGCTTCCCGACGAAATCGAAACTTACAATCACCGTTCAGGCCGTACAGGTCGTGCAGGAAAATTGGGGACTTCGATTGTTATCGTTACGAAAAGCGAATTGCGTAAGATTTCTTCTATCGAAAGAATCATCAAACAAAAATTTGAAGAGAAAACAATTCCAAGCGGAATCGAAATCTGTGAAATCCAATTATTGCACTTAGCAACTAAGATTAAGGATACCGAAGTTGATCATGAGATCGACAACTATCTTCCGGCAATCAACAATGTTTTAGAAGATCTTTCTAAAGAAGAGTTGATTAAGAAAATGGTTTCGGTAGAATTTAACCGTTTTATCAATTATTACAAGAAAACACGTGATTTATCCACGCAAGGTTCTGACCGTCGTGAAGGACGTGAAGACCGTGAGCCAAGAGAAAACAATGGCGGAGCAATACGTTATTTTGTGAACATTGGCTCCAGGGATAATTTCGATTGGATGCAATTGAAAGATTTCTTAAAAGAAACACTTGATCTGGGACGTGACGATGTTTATAAAGTTGACGTGAAAGAAGGATTCTCTTTCTTTAACACTGATCCGGAACATACAGACCGCGTAATGGAAATACTGAATAATGTTACTCTTGAAGGAAGACGTATCAACGTTGAGATTTCTAAAAATGATGGCGGCGGAAGACGCGACCATAACGGAAGGAATTCAGGCGGATTTAGAGGCGACAGAAACTCAGCTCCAAGACGCGAAGGCAATTTTGCTCCACGACGTGAAGGTGGTTTCAGAGGTGAAAGATCTGACAGAAACGATAGAAATGACAGAAGCGGGTCAAGAGAAGGCGGTTTTAGAAGTTCAACTCCAAGGAGAGGCGAAGGTTTCTCAGAGAGAACTCCAAAACCAGGCGGATTTGAAAGAGCTCCAAGACGTTCAGAAACATTTGGAGACGCACCAAAAGCAAGACGCCCGAGAAGGAGCTAAATGCTTTTGTTAATTTTGATATAATTTACATCACTACTGCAAAATATCTTAAGAGTTTTATTACTTTTAAACCCACTAAACAGGTTATGAGATATTTTGCAGTTTTTTTATTCTTCATGTTTTCCACATTTCTATTTTCTCAGGAAAGTAGTTCAACTTCTGTAATTTCCGGTACAATTATTAATGACAATTCAAAAGCTCCGATGGGCAATGTCAATATCATTAATATAAATAAGGTAAAAGGCGTAGTCTCAGATTCTCAGGGTTTTTTTGAATTGAATGCGAGTGTTAACGATACTTTGCACATTTCTTTCATCGGATATAAATCTGTAAAAGTGCGCGTTACCAATGACTGGATCAAAAATAAAACTACCAAAATCGCCATGACCGAAAAAGCCTACGCGCTTGAAGAAGTCGTAGTAAGGCCGTTCAATTTAACCGGTTACCTCGAAATTGATGCGAAACTGATCCCAACCGTAGAAAATTACCGTTACAGCATTTCAGGTTTAACAGCGGGTTATGAAGCAGGCGATGCTTATTCTCCAAATGCTTTCGGGCGTGTTTTGGGTTCAATTTTCAATCCGGCCGATATGCTTTATAATTTCTTCGGAAAGAAACCGCGAGAACTTCGGCGTTTAAAAGAAATGAAAAAAGATGATACAGTCCGTAATCTTCTTGCTTCAAAATTTGACCGTGAAACAGTAGCCGTTTTATTAGGTGTTACAAAAAAAGAAATCGCCGAAATCCTGGAGCGTTGCAACTATTCGGAAGCGTTTGTGAAAACCGCAAACGATTTGCAGATTATGGATGCGATCAGCGCTTGCTATGAGGAATATAAGATTTTAAGAAAAAAATAATCCTAATTATTAATGACATAGTTCATTAAATTCAACATTTATAATTTCTCAAAATAGCGCGCCTCTATCCGTTTAATATCTTTGATCGAATGCCTCGCCCAATCCAAGCGTTTTTGCAGGATTTCTTCTTCTGACAATTGCCATTTTACATTTGATTTCCGCAACCTTTCCGTAATATTCTGAATAATAATTGCGGCCGAAACCGAAATATTCAGGCTTTCCGTAAAGCCAACCATCGGGATTTTCAGAAAGCCGTCCGCTTGCTTTAAAACTTCTTCGGATAATCCGTTTCTTTCTGTACCAAAAAACAAAGCGCTCTTTTTTGTAATATCGAAATCATCCAAAAGGCAATCATTTTCATGTGGCGTGGTTGCAATAATTTGGTAACCTTTCAATTTTACGCTCGCAATACAATCTGAAATCGATTCAAAACGGTTCACATCAACCCATTTTTGTGCGCCCATGGCAATTTCTTTATCAATACTTTTCCCGAATTTTTCTTCAACCACATTTAATTCCTGAATTCCAAAAACTTCGCAGCTGCGCATTACCGCGCTTGTATTATGCAGTTGATACACATCTTCCATCGCAATTGTAAAATGATTAGTGCGGTTTTCAAGGATTTTAAGGAATTTGGCTTTCCTATTGTCCGTAAGGAATCCTTCAAGGTAATTCAGGTAATCAAGATCGGTCATGAAAATTGTTTTCACAAAAATAGAAAAATGAATTATTTTAAATTTTAAATGCGTAGATTTTCATTCAAAATTCATACTACATGAAAAAGAAACTTGTAATATTAACGGGAGCCGGAATTTCGGCTGAAAGCGGCATCAAAACTTTTCGCGACAGCGACGGATTATGGGAAGGCCACGATGTTATGGAAGTTGCAACTCCCGAAGGTTTTCACAAAAACCCTAAACTGGTACTCGATTTTTATAATCAACGAAGAAGGCAATTGCATGAAGTAAAACCCAATGCCGGGCATTTGATTTTAGCTGAGCTGGAAAAAGATTTTGAGGTTTTTATAATCACGCAAAACGTGGATGATTTACATGAAAAAGCCGGAAGCTCAAATGTTTTGCATCTTCATGGCGAATTATTTAAAGTAAGAAGCACGAAAGATTACAATCTCGTTTTAGAATGGACAAAAGATTTGGTTTTGGGTGATTGCGATAAAAAAGGAAACCAGCTTCGGCCGCATATCGTTTGGTTTGGCGAAGCTGTTCCTGCATTGGAAAAAGCTGTCGAAATTACACGGCAAGCCGATATTTTTGTAGTAATCGGAACTTCGCTCCAGGTTTATCCGGCAGCCGGATTGATTGATTTTACGCCTTCGCAAACGCCGTTATTTTATGTCGATCCTAATCCGGTAAAAATCCCAAACCTTGCAAACCGTGTTGAAGTTATTCCTGAAACCGCTTCAATTGGTGTCGAAATATTAAGGCAACGGTTATTATCTGTTAATTGCTGATTATCATTTGTCGTTATCAATTGTCAATTATCATGAAAGCTTTATCTTTGTGCCTTTCGCAAAAACAACACAACAATGACAAGCCTGAACGAATTAAACGCTGTATCGCCTATCGACGGAAGATACAGAAGCAAAACTATTTCACTTTCCTCCTATTTTTCTGAAGAAGCGCTCATAAAATACCGCGTGCTCATTGAAGTCGAATATTTTATCACGCTCTGCGAAATCCCGCTTCCGCAATTAAAAAATGTCGAAAATTCAGTATTTGAAAAGCTTCGTGACATTTACAGGAAATTTTCTTCAGAAGATGCGCTTTGGATAAAAGAAACCGAAAAGACCACGAATCACGACGTTAAAGCGGTCGAATATTTCATCAAGGAAAGATTTGAAACGTTAGGCTTATCTGAATTTAAAGAATTTATCCATTTCGGATTGACTTCACAGGACATCAACAATACTGCGATCCCGCTTTCGGCGAAAGAAGCATTTCAGGATGTTTATATGAAGTTGCTTGTTGAATTGGTTGCGAAACTGAAAGATTTAAGCATCGAATGGAAAGACATTCCGATGCTTGCGAGAACACACGGGCAACCGGCTTCGCCAACGCGTTTGGGAAAAGAAATCGGGGTTTTTGTCGAGCGCATTGAAGAACAGATGCGATTGCTTTTCAACATTCCGTTTGCCGCAAAATTTGGTGGCGCGACCGGAAATTACAATGCGCACCATGTTGCTTATCCGGAAATTGATTGGAGAAAATTCGGGAATGATTTTGTAGAAAGCAATTTGGGATTGCATCATTCTTTTCCGACAACACAAATTGAGCATTATGATCATTTTGCAGCCTTTTTCGATGCGTTAAAACGAATAAATACAATAATCATTGACCTTGACCGGGATATCTGGACTTATGTTTCGATGGATTATTTCAAGCAGAAAATCAAGGCCGGAGAAATCGGTTCATCGGCAATGCCACACAAAGTCAATCCGATCGATTTTGAAAATTCTGAAGGAAACCTCGGAATCGCAAATGCGGTTTTCGAACATTTATCGGCAAAATTACCCGTTTCAAGATTACAGCGCGATCTGACAGACAGTACGGTTTTAAGAAATATCGGTGTTCCTTTCGGGCATACTTTGATTGCTTTTGAAGCGACATTGAAAGGATTGAATAAATTGCTCCTGAACGAAACGAAATTTATCGAAGATTTAGAAAAAAACTGGGCAGTCGTTGCCGAGGCGATTCAAACGATTTTGCGGCGCGAAGGTTATCCGAATCCGTATGAAGCCTTGAAAGGATTGACAAGAACGAATTCTGTAATCGATAAAAAAGCAATTCATGAATTCATCGGGACTCTGGATGCTTCTGATGAAATCAAATCAGAACTGCTAAAAATTTCACCTGAAAATTATCTCGGAATCTAAACCTTAAAAACAAACTCAAATCCGTTGAAAATTTTATAATCCTTCAACGGATTTTTTTATAAAATTATCATAAAATTACGGGTGCAGCAGATGTTGCTTTATGAGAATAGATATTTTTTTATATCTTACGTCGAAACCAAAAAAAACACTATCCGCCCATGAGCTTAGAAGCTGCTGCACATGATGTATCCCATCATCTTGAACCTTTAATCAGTGATTTAGGGTTAATCCTGATGACCGCCGGCGTCGCCGTTTTATTGTTTAAAAAAATCAAACAACCTTTAGTTCTTGGTTATTTAATTGCAGGCTTTTTAGCGGGTAACCATTTTGATTTTTTTCCATCGGTTAAAGACATTAAAAGTGTAGAAGTTTGGGCAGAAATTGGTGTTATTTTCCTTTTATTCAGCCTCGGCCTCGAATTTAGTTTCAAAAAGCTCATGAAAGTTGGCGGAACGGCTTCAATAACTGCCATTACCCAAATTGTTTTCATGGTAATGTTTGGGTATTTTATTGGGCATTCGATGGGTTGGGGAACGATGGACAGCATTTTCCTTGGCGCGACGCTTTCAATTTCATCGACAACAATTATTTTGAGGGCTTTTGAAGAACTCAATGTAAAAGGGAAAAAGTTTGCCGGAATTGTTTTTGGCGCATTGATTGTTGAAGACATCGTTGCTATTATCATGATGGTTTTGCTTTCAACGATTGCCGTAAGCCAGCAATTTTCGGGAATTGAATTGTTGCAATCAGTGCTAAAACTATTGTTTTTTCTCACGCTGTGGTTTGTTGGCGGGATATTCTTCATTCCGACTTTATTGAAAAAAACCAAAAGCCTCCTTACCGATGAAATGACACTTATTATTTCAATCGCATTATGCCTTTTAATGGTAATTCTTGCTTCAAATGCAGGATTTTCACCAGCTTTGGGAGCATTCATAATGGGATCGATCATTGCTGAAACGACACAGGCTGAAAAAATCGAGCATTTGGTACAACCGGTAAAAGATTTATTTGGCGCAGTTTTTTTCGTATCTGTCGGAATGCTTATCAACATTGATACTTTGATTGAATATGCTGTTCCTGTCGGAATTATAACTTTAGTTACTATTTTCGGAAAAGCGTTCAGTTCTACAGTCGGAGCTTTACTTTCGGGACAACCTTTACGCCAATCGGTACAAACCGGAATGAGTTTGGCGCAAATCGGGGAATTCTCATTTATCATCGCAACGTTGGGAATGACATTAGGTGTAATAAGCGATTTTCTATATCCGATTGTTGTTGCTGTTTCGGCGATAACAACATTTACGACACCATTCCTGATTAAATTTTCGACTTCCGTTTCGGAAAAACTCGAAGCTATTCTGCCAAAAAAATGGGTAAAAGCCATTGATAAATACAGTACCAATGCCGAAGCTATAAAATCAGCAAGCAACTGGCAAATCGTTTTGCGTGCGCATCTTACACAAATTATAATACATTCGGTAGTTATTGTTGCAATCATTTTGCTTTCATCAGAATATATTTATCCTTTGGTTGAAAGCTCTAAGTTTGGCAATGCCTTAGCTGCATTAATTACTCTCGTTATTATTTCGCCGTTTTTATGGGCGCTTTCATTGCGAAGGGTTGCTGTTAAACAATCGGAAGTTTTGATGCACGAACGCAAATACCGCGGTTCAATCATTATGCTTGTACTTGCACGGATGATTCTGACGCTTTTTTACCTTGGATTCCTGTTAAATACTTTTTATTCTCCCGTAATTGCCGTGATTGCTCTTGTTATCGCAGTAATAATATATTTTATTTTTCCTAAAAAACTTAATAAACAATACCATAAAATTGAAACTCATTTTCTTACAAACCTTAATG
The DNA here is from genome assembly GCA_964605595.1 of uncultured Flavobacterium sp. GTDB lineage: Bacteria > Bacteroidota > Bacteroidia > Flavobacteriales > Flavobacteriaceae > Flavobacterium. The sequence continues at coordinate 16,710 of CAZSDN010000001.1, forward strand.
CACGGGAAATTGTAAAAGCAAGCAGAAGCCGGCGCGACCTGACTCCGTGGGACGGCCACATGACCACTTTTGTTATCGCTAAAGAGTCAGATATTGCCGGAAAGACACTTGCCGAATTAGAGTTCAGGGAAAAAATGGGAATCAATATCGCATTTATAAAAAGAGGTGAAATTATGATTAATATCCCCGGGCGAAGCGAACGTTTGTTCCCAGGAGATGAAATTTGCGTCATCGGAACCGATAATCAGGTACAGGAATTTAAATCCTATCTTGACCAAACAGAAAAAGGCAGTACTGAAAAAATTGCCGACACCGATATTGTCCTGAAACAAGTCGAATTGAAGAATGAAGAATTCATCGGCAAAAGCATTCGGGAATCTCAAATCCGGGAAAAAACCAAAGGCCTTGTCGTTGGAATTGAACGAAACCGCAAACGCATATTGAATCCTGAATCGCATTTGATTTTACAGGAAGCAGATATACTCTGGGTTGTAGGAAGTAAAAAGTTACTGGCAGGTTTTTTTAAAGACTGATTACATATAAATTTTGAATTATAAATTTTTAAATGACGAATCAATCGGCCATACTAAAAATTTATAATTCAAAATTTAAAATAAAAAACTATCTCGAATAATTCGGAGCTTCTTTAGTAATAGTTACATTATGCGGATGGCTTTCAGTAATTCCGCTTGACGTGATACGTATGAAACGGCCGGTTTCCTGAAGCGTCTGAATATCTTTTGATCCGCAATAACCCATTCCTGCACGAAGCCCGCCGATGAATTGCTGCATGCTTTCATTCAGTTCACCTTTATAAGGAACACGGCCTACGATTCCTTCCGGAACGAGTTTTTTCACATCATCTTCCACATCCTGGAAATAACGGTCTTTGGAACCTTCCTGCATTGCTTCAACTGAGCCCATTCCGCGATACGACTTGAATTTTCTTCCTTCAAAAATAATTGTTTCTCCCGGAGATTCTTTTGTTCCAGCCAAAAGTGAACCAAGCATCACACAATCAGCTCCGGCTGCGATGGCTTTCGGAATATCACCGGTATAACGGATTCCGCCATCGGCAATGACCGGAATTCCGGTTCCTTTTATGGCGGCAGCAACTTCTAAAACTGCTGAAAATTGCGGAAAACCAACTCCGGCAACAACACGTGTTGTACAAATTGAACCCGGGCCAATTCCGACTTTTACGCCATCAGCGCCATTTTCTACTAAATATTTCGCCGCTTCGGGCGTAGCGATATTTCCAACAATGACATCAATCTGTGGGAATTTCGATTTTACTTCTTTCAATACATTTACAACACCTTCGGTATGGCCATGCGCGGTATCAATTATAATTGCGTCAACACCTGCATTTACAAGTGCTTCGGCTCTTTGAACAGCGTCGCCTGTAACGCCAATTGCTGCTGCAACACGCAGTCGCCCGAAAATATCTTTGTTTGCGATTGGCTTCTGCGTAAGCTTTGTAATATCTCGGAAAGTAATCAAGCCAACCAATTTATTATCAGCATTTATAACCGGAAGTTTTTCAATTTTGTGTCCTTGCAAAATCACTTCGGCTTCTTCAAGAGAAGTTCCTTCGGCAACGGTAACAAGGTTTTCCTTAGTCATTATTTCCGCAATAGGACGTGAATTATTTTTTTCAAAACGTAAATCGCGATTGGTAACGATTCCTTTCAATTTCTGATTTTCATCAACAATTGGAATTCCGCCAATCCCAAATTCCTTCATCGCATTTTTGGCATCAAAAACCGTTGCGGTTGTTGGCAATGTAACAGGATCAATGATCATCCCTGATTCGGCGCGTTGCACTTTACGGACTTTCGCCGCTTGTTGCTCAATGGTCATGTTTTTATGCAAAACACCAATTCCACCTTCCTGCGCCATCGCAATTGCCATAGAACTTTCGGTTACGGTATCCATCGCTGCAGAAACAACAGGAACATTTAAGGTAATGTTTTTGGAAAATTTTGATTTGATACTGACTTCTCGCGGAAGAACATTTGAATAATTCGGAACCAAAAGGACGTCATCATATGTTAATCCTTCGCCTATAATCTTTGAGTTGTGTGCGATCATTGCAATTTGTAGTTGTAGTTAAATTGCGTGCAAATATAAGCTTTTTTTGATAGAAATTTTGCATGAAAAAGATTAATCTGATAATGCAACTTGTATCACTTTTAGATTACTTTTATAATAGAATAAGAAATCCTGAATATGACCGTAATTATTGTATTGACCTCTGTTTTTCTGCTGATTTATTTCTTCGTAAGACAACCACAATTTGGAAAATTTCCCTCTAGCAAACGTTTGAAGATAATCGAATCATCGCCAAATTACAAGGATGGAAAATTCCAGAATTTAAGCTTTACTCCCGATCTGTCCGAAGGTGAAACCTATTTCAAAATCATAAAAAAAGTACTTTTTGAAAAAGACAAACGAAATAAACCAACTGATAAAATTCCGACGCAAAAAACCGATTTACTAAATTTAAATCCTGATGAGAATGTCTTGGTTTGGTTTGGCCATTCGTCTTATTTCATTCAGGTTGACGGGAAGAAAATCCTTGTAGATCCGGTTTTCAGCGGCGCGGCTTCTCCAATTAAATCAACAACCCGGAGTTTTCCTGGAACTGATGTTTATTCGGTTGACGACATTCCTGAAATTGACTTTTTATTTATTTCACACGATCATTGGGATCATCTTGATTATGAAACCGTCACAAAATTAAAACCTAAAGTTAAAACGGTAATTACAGGTTTAGGAACCGGTGAACATTTGGAACTTTGGGGTTATAATCCGGAAAAAATCATAGAAAAAGACTGGAATGAAGAAATTGATCTCGGCGGTGGCTTTATCGTAAATACAACTCCGGCGCGCCATTTTGCCGGAAGATCATTTTCCAGAAATAAAGCTTTATGGATGTCATTTGTATTACAAACCCCAAATAAGAAAATTTACCTGGGCGGCGACAGCGGGTTTGATTCACATTTTGAAACGATCGGAAAAAAATTCGGGCCGTTTGATTTGGCAATTTTAGAGTGCGGGCAATATAATGAAAGCTGGAAATACATTCATCTCTTTCCCGAACAGCTTGTCATTGCTGCAAAACAGTTGAATGCAAAAACAGTAATTCCGGTTCATTGGGCGAAATTTGCACTTGCAAACCATTCTTGGGACGAACCTATAAACCGTGTTTATGAAGCTGCCAAAAAAGAAAATTTACCATTAATTACTCCGATGATCGGTCAAAAAGTGAACCTTCATTCCTACGGAATATTTGAAAAATGGTGGGAAAAAATTAATTAGTGGAATTCTCCAAATAATTTCGTCGCTTCATTGTACGAGCTTTCAAAACTCATCGGGCTCGTTCCTGTATCTTCTTTTTTAACTGTAAAGTAAGACAACAATCTTTCGGTCGGCATGTTTCCTGTCAAATCGTCTTTTGCCATCGGGCAGCCACCAAATCCCTGAATTGCTCCGTCAAAACGACGGCAGCCTGCGTTATAAGCCGCGTCAATTTTTTCGAACCATTTATCGGGCGTTGTATGAAGATGCGCGCCGAACTCTATTTTTGGATATTTCGGAATCAGGTTTGAAAACAAATACGTAATTACTTCGGGAGTCGAACTTCCAACGGTATCTGATAAAGAAAGAATTTTCACGCCCATTGCCGATAATTTCTCCGTCCACTCACCTACTATTTCCACATTCCATGGATCGCCATACGGATTTCCGAAACCCATTGAAAGATACGCCACAACTTCCTTATTGCTTTTATCGCCAATTTCAAGTATTTCCTGTAAAGTGACTAATGATTCTGCAATTGTTTTATGTGTATTCCGCATCTGGAAATTTTCGGAAATAGAAAAAGGGAATCCCAAATACCGGATTTCTTTATGTTCAGAAGCAGAAACTGCTCCTTGCGTATTTGCGATTATCGCCAATAATTTGCTCTTTGTTTCCGACAAATCCAATTGTGCCAAAACCTCAGCCGTGTCCTGCATTTGCGGAATCGCTTTCGGGGAAACGAAACTTCCGAAATCAATTGTATCAAATCCGACACGTAAAAGCGATTGTAAATAATGGACTTTCCGCGCAGTTGGAATGAATGGCTTTATTCCCTGCATCGCATCGCGCGGACATTCTATAATTTTTATCGGGTTCATAGGAAGCCAAAGATAAGAAAGTATTGTATTTTACGAAATCGTTTTTTGTTTATTATTTCTTTAAATTATTACACTTTTTGGTAATAAAAAATATTATTACACAATTTGGTAATAAATTAAAATATTACATTATTTGGTAATAATAAAAAATAGTACGTAATTTGGTAATGTAAATTTCAAGATATGACGACTATCATAACAGGAGATATTATCGGATCACGAAAATCAGTTTCGGAAATCTGGATGGAAGCATTCAAAAATTTGCTTTCTGAAAAAGGAAAAAACCCCATAAACTGGGAAATTTACCGTGGCGATCAATTTCAGCTCGAAATAAAAAATCCGGAAAACGCATTTCTTACAGCTTTCGAAATAAAAGCATTTTTAAAAACAATGAAACTCGATGCCCGCATGAGCATTGGTTTTGGAGAGAAAACGTATGATGCCGAGAAAATTTCTGAAAGCAACGGAAGCGCGTTTATAAATTCGGGGGAAGTTTTTGAACTGCTGAAAAAACAAAAAATCACGCTCGCCATTAAAACCGGAAATGTGGATTTTGACAGCGAAATGAATTTAATACTGAAACTTGCAATGAGCTTTATGAATAATTGGCTTCCGCAATCGGGCGAATTTGTCTTGACAGCGATTCAAAACCCAACGCTTTCACAGGAAGAAATCGGGCAAAAGCTTGGTATCAATCAAGCCGCCGTGAGCCGAAGGCAAAAGCGCGCGCAATATGATTTAATGCTGGAACTCGATACTCATTTTCGTAAAAAAATCAAAACTTTAACACTATGATCATTTTTGTAAAATTACTCTTCGCGCATTTGCTCGGCGATTTTTTATTGCAGCCAAATTCATGGGTTGTCAACAAAGAATTGCATAAACACAAAAGCAAATACCTTTATTTCCATATTATTTTACACGGAATTTTAGCCGCGGTTTTCATCTGCGAAAGCGCTTTTATCTGGCTTGCGATTGTATTAGCAATTTTACATGGATTCATTGATTTTCTTAAGCTGACATTTCAAAAACCCGAAACAAAGCGGTCCTGGTTTGTAGCCGATCAAATTCTGCATTTGATTGTTCTAATACTGATTTCAGCGCTTTATACGGATTCGGCAATTGATTTTAAGTTTATCGGAACCGGATTCTGGACAGTTTTAACCGGGATCGTTTTGCTAACGAAACCAACATCAGTGCTGATTAAAAATATCATTTCAATCTGGGCGCCCGATAATAAAGATAAAGCCGATACATCACTGGCCAACGCCGGAAATTACATCGGGATCCTGGAAAGGTTGTTTGTTTTCTGCTTTATAATTACGGGACATTTCGAAGCAATCGGATTTTTGTTGGCGGCAAAATCGATTTTCCGTTTTGGCGATTTAATGGAAGCCAAAGAACGAAAACTTACCGAATATGTGTTAATCGGAACTTTATTAAGCTTTGGAATTGCTTTATTGACGGGACTTTTAGGTCAATTCTCATTAACTTTTTTCCAGTAATTTTTTGTTGATCGCTTTTACAAGCGCCGGGCCTTCATAAATAAAACCGGTGTAAAGCTGTACGAGGCTTGCTCCGGCTTCCAATTTTTCAATTGCATCTTCAGCTGAATGGATTCCGCCGACGCCAATAATAGGGAAAGATTTATTGCTTTTTTCGGAAAGAAAACGAATAACCTCCGTAGAACGCTTTGTCAATGGTTTTCCGGAAAGCCCGCCGGTTTCCGATTTATTTTCCGATTG
>CAZSDN010000001.1:22648-39918 GCA_964605595.1 uncultured Flavobacterium sp.
TCTCTTGAAATTGTTGTATTTGTTGCAATTACGCCCGAAATTCCGGTTTCTTTTACAATATCAATAATATCCAAAAGCTGCTCATTCGTCAAATCGGGAGCGATTTTTAAAAGAATTGGTTTTTGGTCTGGCTTTAAAAGATTCTTATTTTGTAATGCCTGAAGCAATTGCGTTAACGGTTCTTTATCCTGAAGTTCCCGTAAATTCGGCGTATTTGGTGAACTCACATTTACAACGAAATAATCTACGTGAAAATACAGTGCGTCAAAACAAATTTCATAATCTGAAACCGCATCTTCATTTGGTGTAAGTTTATTCTTGCCGATATTTCCTCCTATTAAAACGCCGTTGTTTTTCTTGAGCCTTTCAACAGCTTCCAAAACTCCGCCGTTATTGAAACCCATTCGGTTAATGATTGCCGCATCTTCTTTCAAACGGAATAAACGTTTTTTTGGATTGCCATCCTGAGGTTTTGGCGTTAAGGTACCAATTTCGATAAAACCAAATCCGAAGTTGGAAAGTTCTTTATACAACTTCGCATCTTTATCAAAACCCGCGGCAAGTCCGACCGGATTTTTAAATTTCAATCCGAAAACTTCACGTTCCAAACGCGGATCTTTCACTTCATAAAGAGACTTGAAAAGACTTGCAAATCCAGGGATTTTCGAAAGAAAACGAATTGCAGAAAACGTAAAATGGTGTATTTCTTCCGGGTCAAACCAAAAGAATAACGGGCGAATCAGGAGTTTGTACATGGTAGTTGTGTTGTTCCTGCAAAAATAAGGTTCTGGATTGGATTTCTATTTCGAAATCTGATATAAAAATCATTTTATCGAATCTAAAATTTTCCTGAGATCGATGCTTTGGCTGAAAAAATCTTTCCACAAATCACCTTTATTCTTTAATCGTTTTGGAAGTGTTTTTATATTGAACTTTTTAAGGTCGAGTTTATTATTGACCTCTTTCCATTCTAAAGGCGTGCTTACTCCGGCACCTTCGCGCGGCCGAAGCGAATAAATACTCGCCATGGTTTTTCCTTTTCCGTTTTGGAGGAAATCGAGATATACTTTTCCTTTCCTTTTCGACGGCATTCGTTCAAGGCTGGTAATTTCGGGTAAATCCCGGTGAACCATCTGGCTTACGATATGCGAAAAATTGCGCGTTTGGTCATATGTATATTTCGGCAAAACCGGAATAAAAACATGCAATCCGTTTCCGCCTGAAGTTTTTATAAATGCGGGAACATTCAGGCTATCGAGGACTTCTTTAACTTTTAATGCCGTTGCTACGGTATTTTTCATCGGTGCGCCTTTCGGGTCAATATCAAAAATAATATAATCCGGATTGTTTAACGAACCAACTCGGCTGCTCCACGGATTCAATTCTATACAACCGAGGTTTGCCATATAAAGCAGCGTTTCCTTGTCTTGACACAATAAATATTCGATAGATTCTTCTTTTGAACTTGATTTTATTTTACGGGTTTTTACCCATTTCGGAACCATTCCGGCAACATTTTTCTGAAAGAAACCATCTTTTGTAATTCCGTCAGGATTACGGCGAAGCGATTGCGGGCGGTCTTTTAAATAGGGTAAAATATATTCGGAAATGGAATCATAATAAGCAATTACGTCGCCTTTGGTTATCTTTTCTTTTGGAAAATAAACCTTGTCGGGATTTGTGATTTCGACTTTATTTGTTGTGGCTTTTTTAGGTGTTTTTGTTTCGGAAATGGAATCGGTCACGACTTGTGGCGTTTCAGCAATTACATCTTTCGGTTTTTTATCCGAACGCAATCCGAGGAAAACCGGATGGCGCATGCTTCCCGTTTCGGTAAATTCGGAAAAACGGATTTGCGCCACAAGTTTAGGCTTGATCCAATGAACGCCACGTTCTTTTGGAATTGTACTAAACGGACTTTCTTTTTGCTCGAGTTTATCCAACTTTTTCCTCAGATCTTTAAGTAGTTCATCTGAAAAACCGGAGCCGACCTTTCCGGAATATTTTAGCGTTTTTCCGTCATAATAGCCGCAAAGCAACGCTCCAATTCCGACGCGGCTTCCCTGAGGTTTTGTAAATCCGCCAATGACCATTTCCTGTTCTTTTCCGGTTTTGATCTTGAGCCAGTCTTTGCTCCTTTTATCCGTATGGTATTTGGAATTGGCTTTTTTTGCAATTATTCCTTCGCCGGATTTCTTTTGAATTTCTTTGAAAAAACGAATCCCTTTTGCTTCAATGTGATTGGAATAAATAACATTCTTGATTTTTGGAAGTAAGGCTTTTAGTATTTTTTTACGGTTTATCAATTCGAGCGAACGCAAATCATAGCCTTGAAAATATAAGATATCAAATACATATAACTTTAATTTTCCTTGTTTTGGCTTTTCGTCCAGATGTTGCAGCCATTGAAAATTGCTTTTGCCTTTTGCATCTTCCACGACGATTTCGCCATCAAGGATCATGTCGTTTGGAATCGCTTCGAGTGCATCAATAATTTTCGGGTATTTTTTATTGAAAGAAATTCCGTTTCGGGAAATCAATTCAACCTTTTGGTTTTTTATTTCAGCCAAAGCGCGATAACCATCGTATTTGTTTTCGAAAATCCATTCTTCATTATCGAAAGGCTCATCGGCTAACGTTGCTAATTGCGGCCGCCAGTTTTTGGGAAATGCTTTGAGTTTAACCGCATCGGCTAAATCTTCTGGTGAAAACTCCGTTTCGGTTTTTTTTGAGGATTTTGTTTTAGCGATTTTCTCCTGGGAAGAATTTGCTATACTTTCTCCGGGTTTTCTGGTACTTGACCAAACTTCGTTGCCTTTTGAGATTGCATCAAAATCCCTATTTGTGAGGATTGAATTCGGATCGTATTTGATACTTTTTCCAGCGAATTCATCTTTTCCTTTCATCAAAAGCCAATGGCGTTCTTTGCCTTTCATCTGAACCAAATGCCATGAACCTTTGAGCTTTTTACCTTTAAGGATTATTTTTATGGAACCGTTTTTATGCTGCTTTTTCATCAGGGAATTGTCTTTTGAAACATCGTCATTTTCTTCGGCATGATAAGTTCCGATATCCCAAACCATTACAGTGCCGCCGCCGTATTCGCCTTTTGGAATTGTTCCTTCGAAGTCGATGTAATCCATTGGATGGTCTTCTACATGCATTGCAAGACGTTTGTCTTCAGGATTTGCCGATGGGCCTTTTGGAACGGCCCAACTCACGAGAACGCCGTCAATTTCGAGTCTGAAATCATAGTGCAGATGTGACGCAGCATGTTTTTGAACAACAAAACGCAATTCGCCTTTGGATGTTTTCTTTACACCTTTTGGCTCCTTTGTTTTTTTGAAATCCCGTTTTTCGTTGTATTTCTTTAAATCGAGGCTCATCGTCATTTTTTTATGGCTTGCAGGCTTGCTTTCAATTGTTCAAGTAAATCGTCGCTTTTTGCTGTTTTGGATTTCGCACGACGCTCTTTCAGAATCGGAGATTTCTCTTTTGGAGCAGCAGCTTTTTTCTTGATCATTTTAAGAAGTTCGTCTTTGTAAGTGTCTTTGTATTTCTCAGGCTCGAATTTTTCTGTAAGCTGGTCGATGATGTTTATTGCCATATCGAGTTCTTTTTTTTGTATGGTAATATCTCCTGGGATTTTAGCTTCCATAGGATCGCGCAAGTCTTGGTCAAACCGGATTTGAATAAGTAAAATTGCATTATCTTCTACTTTCAGGATTCCGAGATGTTCTGAACTTCGCAGGACAAATTTTGCCAATCCGACCTTTCCTGATTTTTTCAAAGCTGCACGAAGTAAGGCATACGTTTTTGCGGCAGCTTTATCTGGTTCGACTATGTAGGGTTTTTCGAGGTATTGTGACGGAATCTCATCTTCAAGGACAAATTCGAATATTTCTATGGTTTGTGTTTTCTCAGGCATCGCTTTAGCGAAATCGTCTTTATCCAGAATGATATAATCGCCGTTTTCCTTACGATAGCCTTTTGCAATTTCGTCCCATGGAACTTCTTTTCCGTCTTTTTTACAAACACGTACATATTCTATCGCGCATTGGTCTTTTTTACGAACCATATCGAGGTCGATTCTGTGCGTAACCGAGCCGCTGAACAGACGAACCGGAATGTTCACAAGCCCGAAAGTTATTCCGCCTTTCCATAATGCTTTCATAGGATTTGTATTGGTTATAAAGCTTAATTTTCAGCCTTTTACTCAAAGTTAGCAAAGGAAATTCCAATCAATTCTTATTGAAATCATAAATAAAAGCAAAGCATTTGGTAATTTATTCAACAAACAAAGCTTACTATTTCGAATCATTCAAACCAATCTAATTTGTACCTTTGTTAAAATTTAAAAACGACATGCAACATATCATTGACAGGTTTATCAGTTATGTAACAATTGATACCGAATCTGATCCGAATTCAGACACTACTCCAAGTACAAAAAAACAACTCGTATTAGCCAAACTGTTGGTTCAGGAGTTAAAAAATATTGGCCTGACCGAAGTTACAATTGATAAAAACGGCTATGTAATGGGAACTTTGCCATCGAACGTTGATCATGAAGTTCCAACCATCGGATTTGTTGCACATTATGATACGACTCCGGATTTTACCGGATTAAATGTAAAACCACAAATCATAAACAATTATGACGGCGGCGACATTGTTTTGAATGCTGCCCAGAACATCGTGCTTTCTCCAAATTATTTCAAAGATTTACTGCAATATAAAGGCCAGACGATAATTACTACCGACGGGACGACTTTGCTTGGTGCCGACGACAAGGCCGGTTTAACCGAAATTGTTACAGCGATGGAATATCTGGTGAAAAATCCGCAGATCAAGCACGGGAAAATCCGTGTTGGTTTTACGCCCGACGAAGAGATTGGCCGTGGCGCTGATTTATTTGACGTAGAAAAGTTTGGCGCACAATGGGCTTATACCATGGACGGCAGCCAGATTGGGGAACTTGAATATGAAAATTTCAATGCGGCAGGTGCAAAAATAATTTTCAAGGGAAAAAGCGTACATCCGGGTTATGCAAAAGGAAAAATGATCAATTCTATGCTAATTGCAAACAATTTCATCAATAAGTTGCCAAAAGATGAAACACCGCAGGAAACCAAAGGCTATGAAGGTCTTTTTCACGTGCACCATTTGAACGGGAGCATTGAGGAAACTATTTTGGAGTTAATCATTCGTGACCACAGCGCAAAAAAATTCAGGAAACGGAAAGAACTGATTCACGACATTACTAAGAAATTCAATAAGAAATTTGCGAAAAAATTCGGTGAAGACATTGTAATTACCGAAATCAAAGATCAATATTATAACATGAAGGAAAAAGTCCAGCCTGTAATGTTTATAGTTGATTTAGCAGAAAAAGCGATGAAAGACCTCGGCATAAAACCACTTATAAAGCCAATCCGTGGCGGAACTGACGGCTGCCGATTGTCATATATGGGATTGCCCTGCCCTAATATTTTTGCCGGCGGGCATAATTTTCACGGCAAATATGAATATGTTCCGGTTGAAAGCATGCAAAAAGCTGTTGATGTAATTGTAAGGATTGCGGAATTGACAGCAACAACCGATTTTACTCCGAAAGAAAACAAACCTAAAAAATAGTTTTGAAGAGATAAAAAGGCAAAATTGGGATATCCTTGAAATGATTCGTCAAGGAATTGATCTAAATTTCAAAATCAGAAAATAAAAAAGGCAACAAATTGTTGCCTTTTTTAATATATCAAATATTGATTAACTTTTTGCATTCAATTTTGAAGACAGTTCCATAGAAATGGCCGAGCGTTCCATTTTCAATTTTCCTGACATTGTTTCAACGACGATTGTAGTTTCTGCCAATTCAGCGATTTTTCCGTGGATTCCGCTTTTGGTCACTATCCTGTCGCCAACTTTGAGGCTGCTTTCAAACTCTCTTTCGGTTTTTGCCCTTTTTTGCTGCGGCCTGATCATTAAGAAATAAAAAACTGCAATCATTGCCACATACGGCAAAAAATTCATTAATTGGTCTGTATTCATTTTATACGTGTTTTTTGGGTGAAGAATTATTTTCTGGTTCTGCTTTTATCATTGCTTTTATGGTAATCAATTCAGAACCTTTTTGCGTATTTACCATAAAGGTTACCGTTTTTGACTGTTTACCGCGTTTTCCCGTCGGGTTAAATGAAACTTTTACATCGGCTTTTTCTCCCGGGGCAACAGGCGTTTTTGGATATTCGGGAACTGTACAGCCGCATGAACCTTTCGCTTCGTTTATCACTAAGGGGATATTGCCCGTGTTCGTAAAAGTGAAAACATGCTCTACTTTTTCCGTAGCATTGATTTCTCCGAAATCATATTCAGGCTCGTCAAATTTCATCACGGCTTCACGGTTTTCATTCTTACAAGAACTTGTCAGTATAAAAGCCGTAACGGCGATCAGGCAAAGTGTTTTTTTAATCATAATTAACTTTTATTTACATCAAACCTCGTCCGGTTTTAATCATTTTTTTGTTTTCCTTAAACTCCTTTACAAGATTATCGAGGATCCCGTTAATAAAAATACTGCTTTTTGGCGTAGAATATTCTTTTGCAATTTCAAGGTATTCGTTAATCGTGACCTTAGCGGGAATTGAAGGAAATTTGAGGAATTCACAAATAGCCATCTTTAAAACAATCGTATCAAGTTCGGCAATCCTTTCCGTATCCCAATTTGGGGTTTTGTCGATAAATTCCTTGGCCAATTCAGATTCGTTCAAGACCGTTTTACGAAACAGCTGTGAAACAAATTCCTTGTCTTCAGTATCTTTGTAAAGCTTAGTAACTCTGAAATCATCAGCTTCATCTTTTGGCCCGATGGCTTTGAGCTGTTTGATGATATGGGTATTCACTAACGGTATATCATCAATCCAGGTAAGCTTGTTGTCTTCAAGATATTCGTATAGTTTTTCATTTGGGACGATGATTTCCATAAAAATGTCGAGAACGAATTGTTTATCTTCTTCAAAAGCATTTTCACGATTACTCATGTACTTTTCATAAAACGAGCTTCCTTTTATCGCATTCAGGAGGATTCGGATATAATCATCGTTAATGTCCCAATTGTTGATTTTCCTGTTCTCTAATGCGATTCCCAATGAATTGTTTTCGGAAAGCATTTGCAGGATTGCGTTGTTTATGAGTTTTTTGTTTGGATTTAACTCTTCGCGGGTTGCGAGGTGTTTTTTACTGGAAAGATCAAGAAATGTTTCTTCTGCTTTTCTTATTTCAACCAGTGCCGAAAGCATAATCAGGTAGAGATCCTGGATATTATCAATACTGAAGTTGAGAAATTTTTCCTGGCTTTCAAGATTATCTGAATTATTCTGATGCATTGCATAAATGGATTGCATCACTTTCACTCGTATATGTCTTCTGTTTAACACCTGATAAGAACTTTTAAAAATTAACGGAGCGAAAGAAATTCTTTCGCTCCGCAAAAATAATAATTATATTGAATATGCTTCTTATTTAGATGCGTTTTCTTTTTTTCTTGTATCGATTCTATCTTGTGCAATCGTCATTGCCGCTTCCTGTGTTGTAATGCCCTTTTGCTCAGATAGTCCGAAAATCTCTAATGTTGTATTGTAAATATTTTCAGTTCTTCTCATTGCTTCCGCGCTGTCATATCCAACAATTTCTGCATATACATTTATGATTCCGCCTGCATTGATAAGAAAATCAGGAGCATACAAAATACCTTTTTGCTTCAGGATTTGCCCATGCACTTTATCATTAGCCAATTGATTGTTTGCGGCACCCGCAATTACTTTCGCTTTAAGCTTGTTTATTGTATCGTCATTTATTGTCGCTCCAAGTGCGCAAGGAGAATAAATATCAACATCGGCGCTGTAAATATCAGAACCAGTAAAAATCTGAGCGCCATACTTATTGCTAATATCGTTAACCCTTGCTTCATTTATATCGGTAATCTGAACCAACGCGCCTTCTTTTACAAGATAATCAACAAGTGTTTCTCCAACATGGCCAATTCCCTGGACAAGGATTTTTTTACCGTCAAGGTTATCAGATCCGAATTGGTATTTCGCAGCAGCTTTCATTCCCATATAAACTCCATATGCCGTTACAGGTGAAGGATTTCCTGAACCGCCTTTACTTTCTGAAACACCGGTTACATGCGGAGTGATCTCACGGATCATATCCATATCCTGAGTTGTTGTGCCAACATCTTCTGCAGTGATGTATTTTCCTGAAAGCGAATGAACATACTGGCCGAATTTTCTAATCATTTCCGGAGTTTTGTCAACTTTTGAATCGCCGATAATAACGGCTTTTCCTCCGCCAAGGTTTAATCCTGTGATTGCCGATTTATAGGTCATTCCGCGGGAAAGGCGTAAAACGTCATTTAATGCTTCCCATTCATTATTATATTTCCACATTCGGGTTCCTCCCAAAGCAGGTCCCAAAACTGTGTTATGAATACCAATTATTGCTTTTAATCCAGTATCTTTGTCATTGCAAAAAACGATTTGCTCGTGATTATCAAATGATAATTGCCCGAAAACCGGATCTACTTTGTGAAGTTCACTTGCGTTTATTACTTCTGTTATCATACGTAAATAATTTAGAATGAATTATGATTTTGTCAATAAGACAATGCAAAATTACGATTTTAATCAAAACATTTGCACTAAATTTATCTTTTTTTAATAATCTGTTAATAAAATAATCCTTATTAAAGAGAAGATTAGAAGATTGAATTTTAATTATTTTAACAGAATAAACTCTTAATCAAAGCCTATTTTAAAAATATAATGAAAGAATTACAATATTTAAATAAATATTTCATCAAATACAAATACCGGTTTTTATTTGGAATTTTAACTACAATCGTTGCTCAGATATTTTCATTATTCACCCCAAAACTCATTAGCAAATCCTTTAAGGCAATTGAGGATTATATGGACAAAACCCAATCTGTCGACATCAATTTTGTAAAAACAGAACTGCTGCACAACATTTTATTGATAATTGCAACAACTTTAATTGCTGGTCTTCTCACTTTTTTAATGCGACAAACATTGATCGTGATGTCGCGCTATATTGAATTCGATCTTAAAAATGAAGTTTTCAGGCAATACGAAAGGCTTACGCAGCATTTTTACAAACAAAACCGAACCGGGGATTTAATGAACCGGATCAGCGAAGACGTCGGTAAAGTGCGAATGTATGTCGGACCCGCCGTAATGTATACCATAAATACTTTTGTACGTTTTGCGATTGTAATTGTTTTCATGTACAACGTTTCTCCAAAACTTACCTTATATACGCTGATTCCTTTACCGCTATTATCGTATGCTATTTTCAGATTGAGTACCGAAATCAATAAGCGCAGCACCGTATTTCAGCAAAACCTTTCCGGATTGTCGAGTTTTTCTCAGGAAATTTTCTCCGGAATCCGTGTCATAAAAGCATATTCGCTCGAAAACCAACAACAGCAAAACGTTATACGGCTATCGGAAGAAAGTAAGAACAAAGCCATGGATCTTGCCCGCCTGAATTCATTTTTCGGGCCTTTAATGCTTGCACTGATTGGCGTGAGCAATCTGGTCGTAATTTATTTTGGCGGCAGAATGTACATTGACGGAACCAATGGAATTACAAATATCGGAGTCATCGCCGAATTCATACTTTATGTAAACATGCTAACCTGGCCGGTTGCATCGCTGGGCTGGGTTTCATCAATGGTGCAGGAAGCAGCCGCTTCGCAAAAACGCATCAATGAATTCCTGAAAACCGAACCCGAAATCAGTAACAATAACCCGGAACATTCTGAAATCATTGGAAACATTGAGTTCCATAAAGTGAATTTCACATACGAAGACACGAATATCAAAGCCTTACAGGATATCAGCTTCAGCATTAAAAAAGGTGAAACCCTCGCCATTCTTGGAAAAACCGGATCCGGAAAATCGAGTATATTATCGCTCATCAGCAGGATGTATGATGTCACTTCAGGCTCAATAACTGTTGACGGAATTGAAATTTCCAAGCATAATTTGTTTGACCTGCGCAGCAGTATTGGATATGTCCCGCAAGATGCGTTCCTGTTTTCGGATACTATTAAGAACAACATCAAGTTTGGTAAAGAAGATGCAACCCAGGAAGAAGTGATCGAAGCAGCAAAAAAGGCTGTAGTCCACGACAATATTGCTAACTTTAATATGCAATATGAAACGGTTCTTGGCGAACGCGGGATTACGCTTTCGGGCGGGCAAAAACAACGCGTGTCCATTGCGCGTGCAATAATCAAAAATCCCGAAATATTGCTCCTTGATGATTGTCTTTCCGCAGTTGACACTGAAACCGAAGAAGCCATCCTGAGCAACCTGTTGGAATTCTGTAAAAACAAAACTACAATATTGGTCAGCCATCGTGTTTCTTCTGCAAAAAACGCCGATAAAATAATCATTCTCGAAGACGGAAAAATCATTCAGCAAGGTTCTCACAATCAACTTATAAACACTGACGGTTACTATCGTGAGCTTTATATCAAGCAGCTTTCAGAAAAAGAAATGATATAAAATGTTGTTCAATTAAGTTTTTTTTCTGATTTTTGATTTCTGCTAACCACCAATTTTAAATACGAAAGACGGATTATGAGAGAAAACGATATGTTAGAAAAAGAAGAAATTTTTTCTAAAGTTTTAAGGGCTGGAAGAAGGACTTATTTTTTCGATGTAAGAGCAACAAAAGCCGACGATTACTACATTACCATTACAGAAAGCAAAAAATTCACTGAAGAAGACGGATCATTCCACTTCAAAAAACATAAAATTTACCTATATAAAGAAGATTTTGCCGCATTTAGTGAAATTCTTGAAGAAATGACTTCATATGTCCTTAATAATAAAGGCGAGGAAGTGATTTCAGAAAGGCATCAAAAAGATTTTAAAAGAGAATTCGCAACCGAAAGAGTTGAAGAAACCTCAAATGCAGAAAAAAGCTTTATTGACGTTGATTTTGATGATATTTAATCTCAATTCTTTAAAATAGTTATTAAATCCGGAAGCTAAATAGGTTTCCGGATTTTTTTCTGAAAACTACCGTCAGATCAATCAGCCTATGCGTAACCCTTTTTCAACTACAAAATCCGGGTTAAGCAAAACGACATCGCCGTTTTCTCCAACAGCACCAAGAACAAGGCATTCGCTCATGAATTTCCCGATTTGCTTGCGCGGAAAATTTACAACTGCAACAATCTGCCTGTTCAGCAAATCCTCTTTTTGGTAACGCTGTGTAATTTGTGCTGAAGATTTCCGGATCCCGATTTCGTCTCCAAAGTCGATTGTGAGTTGGTATGCAGGCTTTCTGGCTTCTGGAAAATCGTTGGCTTCAATTATGGTTCCGACACGCATTTCGACTTTCTCAAAATCATTCCACGATAAATTATTGTTTTCTATAGTCATATTTTTGTTTAAATATTTTGCAAACAGAACAATCATTTCTGTTTTTTACAAAGTTCAGATTTTTTTTATACATTTAGAATCTTAACAATTATAAAATGGCCAGGACAGAGTCGAACATGCTAGCCCTTGAAACCGTCGCCCCTGATTTTTATCTGAAGGACACGAATTCAAATTACCACTTTTCATTCAGTAATGTAAAAGGCCCGAAAGGCACTTTGATCATGTTCATTTGCAATCACTGCCCATTTGTGCATCATGCGCTGACCGAAATTTTAATGATTGCCAATGATTACCGCGTTCAGGGAATTGGAATCGCGGCGATTTCAAGCAATGATGTAGTGCAATATCCTCAGGACGGGCCGGAAATGATGACTGAATTTGCTTTCAAAAACAGGATCGATTTTCCTTATTTATATGATGAGACGCAGGATGTTGCCAAAGCTTACGACGCGGCTTGCACACCTGATTTTTACCTTTTTGATTCGCAGGATAAATTATTCTATCGCGGCCAATTAGACGATTCGCGGCCGGGAAATGCAATTCCATTAAGCGGAAGCGACCTGCGCAATGCAATTGACGCCGTAATTTACAACCGAAGCCTTGCTACGCCGCAAAAACCTAGCATTGGCTGTAATATAAAATGGAAATAATATGCAGATTTTTCACATTAGCGCCGAATGCTTTCCTGTTGCCAAAGTGGGCGGGCTCGCGGATGTTGTTGGCGCTTTGCCAAAATACCTCAACAATTACGGACATGACGCAAAAGTTGTTGTTCCTGGTTATGACAATAAATTCAATAATGAAAATGAATTCGATAGTGTTCATGAAGGAAAATTGAAGCTTGGCTGGTTTACGTTTTCGTATTCAGTTCTGAAAGAAAAAACGAACAAACTTGGTTTTGAATTGTATATAATTACTATTCCGGAATTGTTCGACAGACCGAATGTTTATTCTTATCAAGATGATACGGAACGTTTTACCGCTTTCCAGATTGCCTTCTTAAACTGGCTGATTGAAAGTAATCAATATCCTGATGTTTTGCATTGCCACGACCACCATACGGGATTGATTCCGTTTATGGTTCAGAATTGTTACAATTACCGGCCATTGAAAGATTTACCAACGGTTTTAACGATTCACAACGGCCAATACCAGGGTTGGTTCGGGTTTGACAAATTGCATTATATTCCGGAATTCCATTCGTCAAAAATGGGATTTTTAGAATGGGGCGGAATCATAAATCCGTTGGCTTCCGCAATAAAATGCGCTTGGAAAGTCACTACGGTTTCTCCGAGTTACCTCGATGAAATCAGTCATAGCGCCAATGGTCTTGAAAATCTTTTGCGTTTCGAAAGGTCAAAATCTGTCGGGATCCTGAACGGGATAGACACGCAGGTCTGGGATCCAAAAACTGATCCGATGCTTCACGCGAATTATGCTTTGAAAGATTTCAAAAAAGGAAAAGAAAAAAACAAAGCATTCATTTGCGAACAATTCGATCTTGATCCGAAAAAACCGCTTTTTACCTTTATCGGACGATTGGTTGGCGAAAAAGGAGCTGATCTTTTACCCGAAATCTGCGGAACGGCTTTGTACCGAAATCCGGGCGAAATCAATATTTTGATACTTGGTTCAGGTGATACAAATGTTGAAAATTCACTTCAGGGATTAAAAAATTTCTACCACGGAAATTACAATACATACATCGGTTATAATGAAACACTTGCTCACATTATTTATGCCGGTGCCGATTTTCTTCTGATGCCATCCCGTGTTGAACCGTGCGGGCTGAACCAAATGTACGCGCTTCGCTACGGAACCGTTCCGATTGTGCGCAGAACCGGCGGATTGAAAGACACGGTAATTGACATGGGCGATGGCGGATTCGGAATCTGTCATGACCAAACGAGTGTTTACGACGTAAATTATTCGATTACCCGGGCGATTGATTTGTTCAACGATACAAAAAAATTCGATTCCATCAGAAAAACCGCAATGCAGATCGACCATTCATGGGAAAGCGTTGCGCAACAATACATTGATATTTACCAATCTTTAAAAAACTAAAACATGAGTACTTTAGCCATTATTTTAGGAGGCGGACAAGGATCGAGGCTTGCGCCATTAACCGAAAGCCGTTCCAAACCCGCGGTTCCGATTGCCGGAAAATACCGTTTGGTAGATATTCCTATTTCCAATTGCATCAATTCCAATATTACGAGAATGTTCGTTTTAACGCAATTCAATTCTGCTTCGCTAAACCAGCATATTAAAAACACCTATCATTTTAGTCATTTCAGTTCGGCTTTTGTTGACATTCTTGCCGCCGAACAAACTCCTGAAAATCCAACGTGGTTCCAGGGAACGGCCGATGCGGTTCGCCAATGCATGACGCATTTCATGAACCATGATTTTGAGCATGCGCTAATTTTGTCCGGCGACCAATTGTATCAGATGGATTTTAACCACATGATCCAGGCACATATTAAAAACGGCGCAGATATTTCGATTGCAACTTTGCCCGTTAATGCGAAAGAAGCTCCTGAATTTGGAATCCTGAAAACCAATGAAGAAAGTTTTATCACATCATTCATAGAAAAACCGGCTGCACATTTATTGCCTGAATGGACTTCGGAAGTAAGCGACGAAATGAAATCGGAAGGAAAACATTACCTCGCTTCAATGGGTATTTATATTTTCAACCGGGATTTGCTTGTGCAATTAATGTCGAATCCTGATACGAAAGATTTCGGAAAGGAAATCATTCCGCAGGCAATCGGAAACAAAAAAATCCTGAGCTATCAATATGAAGGTTACTGGACTGATATAGGAAA
This sequence comes from uncultured Flavobacterium sp., assembly GCA_964605595.1. Classification (GTDB taxonomy): domain Bacteria; phylum Bacteroidota; class Bacteroidia; order Flavobacteriales; family Flavobacteriaceae; genus Flavobacterium. The sequence goes on from CAZSDN010000001.1 coordinate 36,960, forward strand.
TATCGATTCGTTTTTTGAAGCGAATTTAGGTTTGACGGATGAGCTTCCAAAATTCAACTTATTTGACAATTCAAGTAAGATTTATACCCGCGCAAGGGTTTTGCCGCCATCTAAAATTACCGGCGCTTCTTCATTTGACAAATCGGTTGTCGCTGAAGGAAGCATCATTCATTCAACAAAAGTGGAACATTCTGTTATCGGCATCAGGAGCAGGATTGGAAAAGATTCTGTGATTTCTAACTCTTATTTAATGGGTAATGATTATTATCAGAATCTGGAAGAAATCAGCCATAATGCTGAAAACAGGATAATCAATGTCGGAATTGGGGAACGTTGCCATATCAACAACACCATTGTAGATAAAAACTGCCGGATCGGAAACGATGTCCATTTAATTGGCGGAAAACACCTGGAAGATGCTAACACCAAGTTATACACCGTTAAAGACGGAATTATCGTCGTTAAAAAAGGTGCCACTTTGCCCGACGGATTTTCAGTTAAATAAATACGAATAATAAAAAAGCTTCCGATTGGAAGCTTTTTTATTTCTGTTCTGAAGCAATATATACCATAACTATTGAAGCATCCGCATCACTAATCCCGGCTTTTTTTTGCATGCTGGCCATGATTGGCTTCCATTCTACCATATTGAAATCGGTTGGTGAAAATAATTTATGGCAACGCCCGCAATTATTTTCGTATAACGTTTTTCCTTGTAAAATATCTGCCGGATTAACAAGAGCTACTGAAACCGAAGCGGTTGCTTCAATGTTTTTTACTTCGGGTGCAATTACCGGCGGCGGAGGCGCTGGCTTTGATGCGCATGAGTGGATTATAGCAATTGCGCTAACAATTCCAAGGATTTTAATTTTCATTTGATTGATGTTTTGTTTGTTTGCGTGTAAAAATAAAAAAAGCGCCCAATATGAGCGCTTTATCTTTATTTATTTGTAAAAATTATTTTACATCCATCAATTCAACATCGAAAATAAGCGTTGCGTTTGGCGGAATGACGCCTCCCGCGCCTTGTGAACCGTAACCTAAGTGCGACGGAATGACGAAACGCGCTTTATCACCAACCTGCAACAATGCGATTCCTTCGTCCCAGCCTTCGATAACGTGCCCTTTTCCTAATGGAAATTCGATTGGCTTTTTGCGTGAATAAGAAGAATCGAATACTTTTCCGTCCTCAAGCTGTCCGGAATAGTGAACAGAAACCGTTTTCCCGGCTTCGGCTTTTTTACCTGAACCTTTGTTGATCATTTTGTAACGCAAACCGCTTTCGGTTTTATCAAAACCGGCGGCAAGCTCTTCCATTTTAGCTTCGGCGGCAGCTTTTTCGGCGGCGATGCGTTTTGCGCGGGAACCTTCGAAAGTGCGGAAAGCTTCAACAGCATTCCATTTTTTTGCTTCATCGCCTTCGCGGATGATCTCAAGAGTTTCGATTGCATCGCCTTGTGCAATAGCATCTACGATATCCTGTCCTTCGACTACATTCCCGAAAACTGTGTGCTTGTTATCCAGCCAGTTTGTTGGAACGTGCGTAATGAAAAACTGCGAGCCGTTTGTTCCGGGCCCGGCATTTGCCATAGACAAAACTCCCGGCTTGTCATGTTTTAAACTTGGATGGAATTCATCATCAAATTTGTATCCCGGACCACCTGAACCTGTTCCCTGCGGATCACCGCCCTGAATCATAAAATCAGGAATTACACGGTGGAATTTTAATCCGTTATAATAAGGCTGGCCTTGTGGTTTTGCCTTATTTTCAAGGTTTCCTTCGGCAAGGGCCACGAAATTCCCAACCGTTCCCGGTGTTAAATCATGAGTTAGTTTCACTAAAATTGCTCCTTTTGTCGTGTTGAATTTAGCATATATTCCGTTTTCCATTGTTGTAATTTTAAATTGAAGTGCAAAATTACGAATTTATTTAGGATTTTAGAATCAAGGATCACGATTTAAAAGCGGATGCCTAGCCCCGATTGCAATGAAAATCCTTTTTATTTTTCTTTAAAATAAAAAGATTGCAATGGAAAGCGGGAATTTGCTCCTGAAAACAAGTAGGACTTTTGTAACTTTGCGGCTTTCCAATGACATAATGAGAATAGATATTATCACAGTGTTGCCCGAATTGCTCCGTAGCCCGTTTGAGGCTTCGATCATGAAACGCGCGATTGATAAAGGCCTTGTTGAAGTACATTTTCACAACCTGCGCGATTATACCGCAAACAAACAGAAAAGCGTTGACGATTACCAGTTTGGCGGCGGCGCGGGAATGGTAATGATGGTGCAGCCGATTGACGATTGTATCACAAAGCTTAAAAGCGAACGCGATTATGACGAAGTGATTTATATGACTCCGGACGGTGAAACGCTGAATCAGAAAATGGCGAATTCGATGTCTATGCTAAAGAATATCATCATACTTTGCGGGCATTACAAAGGAGTTGACCAACGTGTGCGTGATCATTTTATTACAAAAGAAATCTCTATTGGCGATTATGTTTTGAGCGGTGGCGAACTTGGCGCATTGGTTTTGAGCGATGCTTTGATTCGATTGATTCCGGGTGTTTTGAGCGATGAAACCTCAGCATTGACAGATAGTTTTCAGGACAATTTATTGTCCGGGCCGATATATACACGCCCGGCTGATTACAAAGGATGGAAAGTTCCGGAAGTTTTGACCAGCGGCCATTTTGGAAAAATTGAAAAATGGCGTGAGGATATGGCGTATGAACATACGAAAACGCGTCGTCCCGACTTGCTTAAGGAATAATTAATAGCTAATGGCTAATAACCAAATAGTTAGGTGGTTTAAAAATTATTAATTATTAATTGCTAATTATCAATTATTAATTATCTTTGCGCCCACTTGGACCAACCTCTGACGAAATGCGTGAATGTTGCTCTGATTCAAAACCATAATTAAAAAAATTCACCTGGCAGATTTAATGAAATT
>CAZSDN010000001.1:39928-50036 GCA_964605595.1 uncultured Flavobacterium sp.
CAGTTTACTACGAAATTAAAGAGGGTGAAAAAACAAGAACGCAGTTTTTCAAAGGAGTTGTAATCCAGAGAAGAGGCGCAGGAAGTACTGAAACTTTTACAATCCGTAAAATGTCTGGTGCTGTTGGTGTAGAGCGTATTTTCCCAGTGAACTTACCGGCTTTGCAAAAAATCGAAATCAATAAGAAAGGTGCTGTTCGTAGAGCCAGAATTTTCTACTTCAGAGAACTTACAGGTAAAAAAGCGAAAATCAGAGACAAAAGAAGATAATCGTTTTTTTAAGTATATTAAAAATCCCGTTCTAAACAGAACGGGATTTTTTATTTTACTCTTTCACCTAGCTGTCTTTTATCTTTTCTCTTTCTTCTTCTACCGTTTTGACAATCTACTCAACGTTTCTCGTGACACACCCAAATAATGTGCGATCATTGTTTTAGAAACACGCTGAAACAATACCGGATACTGATGCAGCAGCAACTCATACTTTTCTTTTGCAGAGTTTTTCATCAGCGACAAAACCCGTTGTTGTAACGCTACATAACCTGAAAACGACTTTTTTCCGAAGAAGATATGCATCTTCGGAATTGCCGAATTCATTCTGTTTTTATCTTCAAGTGAAAGTTCGAGCAGGAAACAATCTTCGAGCGCCTGCACGCAAATGGTACCTTTTGTTTGTTTGCCATACGCGGGATAATCTGAAATCCACCAATTTTCCATAGCGAACTGCACGATGTACTCTTTTCCATCCTGATCTTCAGTAAACGATTTCAAGCAACCTTTTACGACGAGGAATTCTGACTTTACGATATGACCTCCATCGATCAATGTTTGCTTTTTTTGAACAGAAATCGGTTTAAAACAAGACAAGACTATTTCAAATTCGGCATCGGTTAACCCAATGATCGCTTCGATGTGTTCACGTAAAAAAACAGCGTATTCCATTTTGTAAATATACAAATTGGAACGATTGCTATAAACAACAATTTCGCAGACAAGCATGGACAAACAGGTTGCTAATCTGCGAAATCTATGATCAATTTATTTCTATTAATTTGACAGCTCCTTTTTTATAGCTTCACCAACTCCTTTTGCCGACTGTGGATTTTGCCCTGTAATCAACCGCTGATCAGAAGTTACATGTCGTTGCCAAGGCACTGATTTTTCATACACTCCGCCTCTGCTTTTCAATTGGTCTTCCAATAAAAACGGAACCACATTGGTTAGCTTCACCTGATCTTCTTCTTCGTTTGTAAACCCGCTTACTTTTTTGCCATCAATCAAATATTTACCATTGCTTAATTTGATGTTCAGTATTCCCGCCGGACCGTGACAAACCGCTGCTACAATTCCGTTTTTCTCATAAATCTGAGTGGCGATTTTAGCGATCTCAGCATTGTTTGGCAAATCCCACATTGCACCGTGTCCGCCGGCATAATAGATCGCTTTGTATTCTTCAGGTTTTACATCAGACGGTTTCATAGAATTGCTGATTTTGTTGTGGTAGTATTTGTTCTCCCAAAACTCCTTGTTCTCGGGATCGGTTAAATCGAAACCATCAACGGGTGGGTTTCCTCCTTGTGGACTTACGAAATCAATTTCATAACCTGCTTCCGTAAGAACTTTCCACGGATGCGAAACTTCTCCTAAAAAGTATCCTGTCTTTTCGCCTGTGTCTCCTTTAGTGCCATGACTGGTCACTACAAATAAAATTTTGTCTTTCATTTTCTTCGATTTTTGTTGTGCGTTACTAGTTGAGATGCTGAACAATACAATACTGTACAAAAACAGCTTATTTAAAATATCCTTTTTCATGTTGTTATGCTTTTTGGGTTACTAAAATTGATTCAAGATGATCAGCATAACCGTTTTTATAATTCTCGATGCGCTCCGGTGTTGCATTTTTCTCTAAATCATGAAAATGAAAACCCTGAGTTTTCTTCATTCCGACGAATGCATTCATTTTGTGGAAACCGAACAAAACACCATCATCAACCGAAGTTTCATTAAAGAACTCGCCCGGTAAAGTAAAAGCCGTATCAGGTGCATTCCAGGTTGTATTTACCAGATATTCCTTTCCGTGCATCAATCCGCCGGTTCCATAATTAATTGCGGGATTTTTACTCGAACGTCCGTCGCTGCTGTAAATTCCGTTTTGATGTCCTGCAGTAAAAACCTCATCAATGTATTTTTTTAATCGATTTGGCACCTGAAACCACCAAATTGGCGTGTTGTAAACGACAAGATCCGCCCATTTAAAATTCTCTACTTCATCTGCGGCGACAAAATCATTATTGATATCAGTAACCCTTACTTCGAAACCGTTTTTTCTGAAGAAACTTTCAGTCCAATTTGTCAGCGTTTTATTAAATGCGCCACCCGAATGCGAAAAGTGCTGTCCGCCGTTTATTATAAATATATTTTTCATCATTCTAATTTGTTTCTACAAAGTTCGGATAACAATCGATGTGTTACCTGTGATGTAAGTCACAAGTTTCGACTGATAAAATCTCGGATAAATTCATTCTAATAAAAGATACGTCATTTACAAATTATCTAAAATACGATACCCACATTTGCGAATCCGATATTATTTTTAAAACAAACTGTCAAATTCATAATTCAAACGATTTCGCTGGTGTGAAACTCTCTTAATAAGTATCGTTTTCTTTATATTTGCAACCGGCGTTCGGGAAACTGGCGCACATCTTACACAAACAAAATCCACATTATAATGTCAGACAAAGCAACCATTTTTTACACAATTACCGACGAAGCTCCAATGCTTGCTACACATTCATTTTTACCGATTGTTAAAGCATTTACAGCCCCGGCCGGAATCTCGATCGAAACACGTGATATTTCATTGGCAGGAAGAATCATCTCGAATCTTTCTGATTTTGTAACCGAAGATCAAAAAATCAGCGATGATTTGTCGGCTCTTGGAAAATTGGCCACAACGCCTGAAGCAAACATTATCAAACTTCCAAACATATCGGCTTCTATACCACAATTAAAAGAAGCAATCAAAGAACTGCAATCAAAAGGATACAATATTCCTGATTATCCTGAAAACCCGGCTAACGATGCCGAGACAGCCATCAAAGCTAAATATGCAAAGGTATTAGGATCAGCGGTAAACCCGGTTTTACGTGAAGGAAACTCGGATCGCCGTGCGCCGAAAGCCGTAAAGAATTATGCCAAGAAGCATCCGCACAGTATGGGTGCCTGGAGCGCTGATTCAAAAACGCACGTGGCAAGCATGAGCGAGGGCGACTTCTACGGAAGTGAAAAATCAATGACTGTTGACAATGCAAATACATTCAAGATTGAATTTACCGCAAAAGACGGTTCAACCAAATTACTGAAAGACAGCGCACCATTATTAAAAGGTGAAGTGATCGACACTGCTGTTTTGAGCGTAAACAAACTAAAGAAATTCATCGCCACAGAAATTGCCGATGCCAAAGCAAAAGGCGTTTTGTTCTCTGTTCACTTAAAAGCGACGATGATGAAAGTTTCTGACCCAATTATTTTTGGGGCTTTTGTTGACGTATTCTTTGCACCTGTTTTTGAAAAATATGCCGACTTATTCGCAGAACTTAAAATAGATACCAAAAACGGACTTGGAGATGTGTATGCTAAAATCGCAGGACACGCCAAGCAAGCCGAAGTTGAGGCTGCCATTAACGACGTTTATGAGAACGGACCGGCCTTGGCAATGGTTAATTCTGATAAGGGAATCACCAATCTTCACGTTCCGTCTGACGTAATCGTAGATGCTTCGATGCCGGCAATGATCCGTACATCTGGGCAAATGTGGAATAAAGAAGGTAAAGGACAGGACACTAAAGCGATCATCCCGGACCGCTGCTATGCCGGAGTATATGTAGCAACAATTGATTTTTGTAAAAAACACGGCGCGTTCGACCCAAAAACCATGGGTAGCGTTCCAAACGTTGGACTTATGGCGCAGGCTGCCGAAGAATATGGCTCGCACAATAAGACATTCCAAATGGACGCCGACGGAGTTGTAAAAGTAATCGGGAACAACGACGAAGTTTTCTTTGAGCAAAATGTAGAGAAAGGCGACATCTTCCGTATGTGTCAAGTAAAAGACGCTCCAATCCAGGACTGGGTTAAGCTTGCCGTGAACCGCGCAAGATTGTCTGATACTCCTGCTGTTTTCTGGCTGGATGAAAACCGTGCACACGACCGCCAATTAATTGAAAAAGTAAATCTTTATTTAAAAGACCACGATACAAACGGACTAAATATCCAAATCCTGAATCCTGTTGCCGCGACGAATTTCTCTTTAGAAAGAATCAAGGACGGAAAAGATACGATCTCTGTAACCGGAAACGTGTTACGTGATTATTTAACCGACCTGTTCCCTATTTTAGAGTTAGGGACATCGGCAAAAATGCTTTCTATCGTTCCGTTAATGAACGGCGGTGGCTTGTTTGAAACCGGAGCCGGAGGTTCAGCACCAAAACACGTCGAGCAGTTTATCGAAGAAGGGTACCTGCGTTGGGATTCTTTGGGTGAATTCCTTGCGCTTGGTGTTTCTTTAGAGCATCTGGGCCAAACCCTAAACAACCCGAAAGCATTGGTTTTATCTGAAACATTGGATAACGCAAACGAGAAATTCCTTGAAAACGATAAATCCCCGGCAAGAAAAGTAGGTGAATTAGACAACCGCGGTTCGCATTTCTACATCGCTTTATACTGGGCACAGGCGTTGGCCGCACAGGATAAAGATGCTGAACTGAAAGCTGTTTTCACTCCAATAGCAAAAGAACTTACAGATAACGAAGCCAAAATCAATACCGAATTGATTGGTTCGCAAGGCAAAAAACAGGATATCGGTGGTTATTACAAACCGGATTCAAAACTAACCGATAGTGCTATGCGTCCGAGCACGACTTTAAATAATACACTTTCCAAGCTGGCATAACAATAGACAATTGATAATGGATAATTGGTTCCAATCAGAGGTAATTATCCATTATCAATTATTCATTATCAATTATAAAATGTCCTCCCACCACATAGTCAGAGACGATCAGGAACCCGCGCTGATCATAGCAAACGGTGCCGAATGTTCCAGCGAACTACTCGGGCAGCTGCTTGAATGGTCGCCTTTGGTCGTGGTACTGGATTCAGCTATCGAGAGGGTGATTCCGCTTGGCATTAAGGTCGATGTATTGCTGGGTGACTTTGATCGCGGACTGCATCCGGAAGATTTCATCAAAGACCAGCAACCCATTGAAATCGTCTATACGCCCGATCAGGAAAAAACCGATCTCGAAAAGGCATTTGACTATTTAATTGAACGAAAAATCCCTGCGGTTAATGTAGTATGGGCAACGGGACGCCGTGCCGATCATACGATTACGAACCTCACAAACATTGTGCGGTATCGCAATAAACTCAAGATCGTGATCCTTGACGATTATTCTAAAATATTCGTGCTTCCGCGGAAATTTGAAAAATGGTATCCTGCAAAAACTAATATTTCATTGATTCCGATTGGTATCGTAAACGGAATTACATCTGAAAACCTTGCCTATGAATTGCAAAATGATACGTTAACAATGGGTTATCGCACCGGAAGCAGTAATGCAACAATTAAGGACGGAATTGTCACTATTTATCATCAGGATGGCGATTTACTGATGATGGAATGTGTAGATCTAAATTGAATCCATATACACCTAATTCAAAATACGTCAACCCGTAAACCATGCATAATGACAGATCCTAAAATTACGATTCTCAGCAACCACCTTCTATCTGATAACTGGTATATTCTAAGGAAACTTACCTACAATTATCTTAAAGAAGACGGCACTACAGAAAAGCAGATCCGTGAAGTCTATGACCGTGGGAACGGCGCAACAATCTTATTATATCATACCGAAAATAAAAATATAATCCTGACGCGGCAATTCCGCTTGCCTACTTATTTAAACGGAAATCCGGGCGGAATGATGATTGAAGCATGCGCCGGGCTTTTGGAAGAAGAAAATGCCGAAGAATGCATCAAACGGGAAACCGAAGAAGAAACCGGCTACAAAATTTCTAAAGTCAGGAAGATTTTTGAAGCTTATATGTCGCCTGGAGCAGTCACTGAAATCATTCACTTTTTTGTAGCAGAATATTCGAAGGAAATGAAAATTGGCGAAGGCGGCGGGCTTGCATCCGAACACGAAAATATTGAGGTGCTTGAAATCCCGTTCCAAAAAGCATTTCAAATGATTGAAACCGGCGAAATCAAAGATGCCAAAACCATCATACTTTTGCAATATGCTAAAATAAACGGATTGGTTTAGTTCGGGAATCGTGTATGGATTATCTATCTTTACTCCATGAAAACGCCAGAAAAAAACAATCTGCATCCAAGGAATCCGCACCGGTTTCATTATGATTTTAATGAATTAATCGAGAACTATCCGCCGCTGGAAGCATTCATAATTGAGCGTTATGGAAATGAAACAATCGATTTCAGTAATGCTGAAGCAGTAAAAGCATTGAATAAAGCGTTGCTTCAAACACATTATAATATTTCTGATTGGGATATTCCGGCAAATTACCTTTGTCCGCCTATTCCCGGAAGAGCCGATTACATCCATTATATTGCCGATTTGCTTTCCGAAACTAACAATGGGATTATTCCTGAAGGCGATGCCGTACTTGGGCTTGACATCGGAACCGGCGCAAACTGCATTTATCCGGTTATTGGAAATTTTGCTTATGGCTGGAACTTTGTTGGAACTGATGTCGATGAAAAAGCACTTGAAAATTGCAGCAAAATCATTCGCCAAAACCCGCACTTGATCGAAGCGATAAGTTTACAGCAACAAACAGAACCGCGATTTATCTTTAAGAATATCATCTCGCCCGAAGACCGTTTCGCATTTACCATTTGTAATCCGCCATTTCATGCTTCACGCGAAGAAGCGACAAAAGGAAATCTCCGGAAAACAGGAAACCTTACGGATTCAAAAACGCTAAAACCACAACTCAATTTTGGCGGGCAGGATTCGGAATTATGGTTCAAAGGCGGAGAATTCGCTTTTATTACGCAAATGATTTACGAAAGTGCAAAATATCCGCATCAATGTTTATGGTTTACAACATTGGTTTCAAAGAAAGACAACCTGAAAGGCATTTACCGCCTTTTGGATAAAGTCAATGTTGCCGAAATCAAAGTGGTAGAAATGACTCAAGGGCAGAAAAAAAGCCGCTTTGTCGCGTGGACATTCATGACAAAAACACAGCAAAAAAGCTGGAAGTTTTAGGTTTTCATAAACTTATTTTCAGATAATCCTTTGTAAATTAGCATCTGCATCATTCAGAAATCCTACTATGAAATTCGAAGTCGTTTCCGATTACAAACCCAAAGGCGACCAGCCACAAGCTATTACAGAACTTTCCCAGGGAATTTTGAATGGCGAAAAATTCCAGACGCTTTTAGGCGTAACCGGCTCCGGAAAAACTTTTTCCGTTGCAAATGTAATTCAGGAAGTGCAGCGTCCAACCTTGGTTTTAGCGCATAATAAAACGCTTGCGGCACAATTATATTCGGAGTTTAAACAGTTTTTTCCAAACAATGCGGTAGAATATTTTGTATCGTACTACGATTATTACCAACCGGAAGCTTTTATGCCGGTCACTGGTGTTTTCATCGAAAAGGATTTGTCTATCAATGAGGAATTGGAGAAGATGCGTTTAAGCACGACCGCTTCACTACTTTCCGGTCGTCGTGACGTTTTAGTAGTGGCTTCAGTTTCGTGTTTGTACGGAATTGGAAACCCGATTGAATTCCAGAAAAACGTAATTGAAATCGCACGCGACCAGGTTATTTCACGTACAAAATTATTGCATCGGTTGGTTCAGAGTTTGTATTCACGAACGGAAGCAGATTTCAATCCGGGAACATTCCGCATCAAAGGCGACACGGTTGAAGTTTATCCCGGTTATGCGAATGACGGTTTCCGAATTCATTTCTTTGGAGATGAGATTGAGGAAATTGAAAGTTTTGATTTAAAGACTTCACAGCGCATCGAAAAATACAGCCGGCTAAATATTTATCCTGCAAATATGTTTGTAACATCGCCCGATGTTTTACAGAATGCGATCTGGGAAATCCAACAGGATTTGGTCAAGCAAACTGGTTATTTCAACGGAATCGGAAAAAACCTTGAAGCAAAACGTTTGGAAGAGCGCACCAATTTCGATCTCGAAATGATCCGTGAATTAGGCTATTGCTCCGGAATTGAAAACTATTCGCGTTATCTTGACGGACGTTTGCCCGGAACGCGCCCTTTTTGCCTCCTGGATTATTTCCCAAAGGATTACCTGATGATTGTTGATGAAAGCCACGTAACGCTTTCACAGGTTCATGCGATGTATGGCGGCGACCGAAGCAGAAAAGAAAACCTGGTTGAATATGGTTTTCGGCTTCCGGCCGCGATGGATAATCGCCCGTTAAAGTTTGAAGAATTTGAAGCAATGCAAAACCAGGTGATTTACGTTTCGGCAACTCCGGCAGATTATGAATTGGAAAAATCCGGCGGCGTTTATGTAGAACAGGTTATCCGCCCGACAGGTTTGTTGGATCCGATTATAGAAATCCGTCCAAGCTTGAACCAGATTGACGATTTGATCGAAGAAATACAATTGCGTGCCGAAGCCGACGAACGGGTTTTAGTTACGACTTTGACCAAGCGAATGGCGGAAGAATTGGCAAAATACCTGACAAAAGTTTCCATTCGCTGCCGTTATATCCATTCGGAAGTTGATACTTTAGAACGGATTGAAATCATGCAGGATTTGCGAAAAGGGATTTTTGACGTATTAATCGGTGTAAATTTATTGCGTGAAGGCTTGGATTTACCGGAAGTTTCTTTAGTTGCGATTTTAGATGCGGACAAGGAAGGTTTTTTAAGAAGCAACCGTTCTTTGACACAAACCGTTGGCCGCGCCGCAAGAAACCTGAATGGAAAAGCGATCATGTATGCTGATAAGATTACCGACAGCATGCAGAAAACCATTGATGAAACCAATTACCGCCGTACGAAACAGATAAATTTCAACACTGAGAACAATGTGGTCCCGATGGCGTTGAACAAGAAAATTGAAAGCGCGTTTACCAAGAATTCGTTGGTAGATTATGAGCTTGGGAATACCGCTATGAAATCGGCCGCCGAACCGGATATGGTATTTATGTCAAAAACCGATATTGACAAACTCATCCGCGAAAAGCGAAAATCAATGGAAAAAGCCGCTAAAGATCTTGATTTTATACAAGCTGCCAAACTTCGGGATGAAATCAAAAAGCTGCAGGAAAAGGCTTAATTGTGCTGTTCCTTAAAAGCATCCAGCAGGAATTTTGGTTCGATAATGCATTTTGGAGCCGTTTTCATCATTTCCAAAAGCCGTTTTGTAGCTGCGGGATTCAGCCCCATATTGATTGACATTTGCTTGATGGCGACTTCTTCTTTTTCATGCAGGACTCCATCAACATGCATTAACAAAGCTAAACGGTAAAATTGCTGGATTCTTTGAAATTCAGATTTAAGGACATTTACTGGTATTTCGCGATGGAATAAATCGTTGAAAGTTTCCTTGGATATTTTCAGTTCAGCCGCCACAATTGACAAAAATTCATATTCCCGCTGGTGCAAACGCCCATCAACAATAGAAAATGCAATCATTTCCGACAATAAACTTATCTTTTCTTCGTAGGTATTCATCAAATCTTTATTTTTAGCTAAAATATTGTTTTTATACCAAAACACAAAATCTATGGGAAAACTGCTACTATTGAGTTTGATCCTTTTTTTTATTTCATATAACCTCGTTGCGCAGCAAAGCACGGCTTCTGAACGGGTTTCATCATTTACAATTGAAGCGCCTCAATTAAGCATGACGAAAAAAATATGGATTTATCTTCCGAAATCCTACCAAAAAAATCCTGCAAAAAAATACCCGGTCATTTATATGCACGATGCGCAAAACTTGTTTGACCAAAAGACATCGTTTGCGGGCGAATGGGAAATTGATGAAACTTTAGACCGGCTAAATGCCGACGTAATCGTGATTGG
>CAZSDN010000001.1:50046-58879 GCA_964605595.1 uncultured Flavobacterium sp.
GAATTGAACATGGAAATGAAAAACGGCTCGAGGAGCTTACGCCTTTCCCAAACGAAAAATACGGCGGCGGAAAAGCCGATGATTATCTCAATTTCATAGTTGAGACATTAAAACCACATATCGACAAGAATTACCGGACAAAGACCAAGGCGAAGAACACGACGATTTTTGGAAGTTCGCTGGGCGGCCTCACTTCATTTTATGCTGTTTTAAAACATCCGAAAACGTTTGGAAAAGCCGGAGTTTTCTCGCCTTCATTCTGGTTTTCATCCCAAATTTATGAGTTCGCACAGAGCAGCCCTAAATCTAAAGCTAAAATCTATTTTCTGTGTGGCGATAAGGAAAGTGAAGATATTGATGTCGTTTCAGATGTTAATAAAATGAGCACGGTTATGGATGAAAACCGCTGTTATTGCTTACATCTTACGCAGAAAGTAATTATAAAAGACGGGCAGCATAATGAAAAATTATGGCGTGAAGGTTTTGAAAAAGCGTACCTTTGGCTGAAATAAAACGTCGAATGTCAAACGTCAAACGTCAAACGTCGAATGTCGAATGTCGAATGTCAAACGTCGAATGTCGAACGTCGAACGTCGAACCAACACTTAAAAAAAATGAACAACAACGATATTTTCAAGAAACTGCGCGTGGCATTAATGCTTCGTGACGACCAAATTGTAGAAATTCTGCAATTGGTCGATTTCCGGATTTCAAAATCAGAGCTTGGCGCGTTTTTCCGTGATGAAAAGCATCCGAATTACATGGAATGCGGCGATCAGGTTTTACGCAATTTCCTTAATGGGCTGGTAATCCATTTGCGCGGGACAAAAGAAAATCCTAAAAATCCTAATGATGTCCTGGCTAAACACAAAACGGAAATTCCGGCAAAGACTGAAAAATTCCCAAAGGATTCAGGGACAAAAAATGCGGCCACAGGAAGTAAAACGCTAAAGAAAAAACCTGCTTCCAATGCAAAATCAAAGGATAAAAAGAAAGCGCCAAAAATCCAGGTCGTCGAAAAAGTAAAATACAGCAACGGAAAAAATAAAAAATCTTAATTCTGTTTAAAAGCGATAATAAAAATCCGCATATGTTGCCATGGGACGCATTTATAACCAGGATTGGGCCAATTTAAACCGGTATGCCTCGGAAAATAAAACACTTGGAATTCCCCTAAAAGGAGAAAAAAGAATTGTATTTATAGGAGATTCGGTTACCGAAGGCTGGAAAAAAGCAATGCCCTATTTTTTCACCAGCGACTATATTAACCGAGGAATAGGCGGCCAAACTACACCGCAGATGTTGATCAGGTTCCGGCCGGATGTACTTAACCTTAAACCTGAAATTGTTGTCATATTAGCCGGCACAAATGATATTGCGCAGAATACTGGCCCAATTACAATTGAGGAGATTGCGGGAAATATTTTCTCAATGGCTGAATCAGCAAAAATAAACGGGATAAAAGTGGTATTGTGTTCTGTTCTTCCGGCTTATGATTATCAGTGGAAGCCCGGAATTGAACCTGCTTTAAAGATTATAAAACTGAATTCGATGATTCGGGAATATGCAGACTATAATAAAATCCAATATGCAGATTATCATACTCCGTTGGCCGATGGAAAAAACGGGTTAAAACCTGAATATGCTCCTGATGGCGTACATCCAAACGAGCGAGGTTACAAAATAATGAAGCTTGTTATTGAAGAAATGCTAAAAAATATGCAAGGCCAATAAAATATTTTTTGTATAAAAAAACCCGGATCAATAATCCGGGTTTTCTATATAAAGTGTCAATTTACTATTACTTAAGCTAAAGCAGCTTTCACCTGGTCGGCTGCTTCCTGGAATTGCACCGCGGATAAAATCGGCATTCCTGAATTATCGATCATTTCTTTGGCGAGCTCAGCGTTTGTACCTTGCAAACGAACAATAATCGGAACTTTAATGCTGTCGCCCATATTCTTATATGCGTCGATAACACCTTGCGCCACACGGTCACAACGAACAATTCCGCCAAAAATATTGATCAGGATTGCTTTAACGTTGGGATCTTTCAGAATAATCCTAAAAGCCAATTCTACACGTTTTGCATCAGCTGTTCCACCAACGTCAAGGAAGTTTGCAGGTTCAAAACCGGCATACTTAATCAAATCCATAGTTGCCATTGCAAGACCTGCTCCGTTAACCATGCAACCTACGGTTCCGTCAAGGTCAACATAATTCAATCCTGCAGCTTTAGCTTCAACCTCAATTGGATTTTCCTCGCGAACATCGCGCATTTCAGCTAATTTTGGATGTCTGTATAAAGCATTGTCATCTAAATTCACTTTGGCATCAACGGCGATAATTTTATTGTCAGATGTTTTTAAAACCGGATTGATTTCGAACATTGAAGCATCAGAACCAATATATGCTTTGTAAAGTGCGTCAACAAAATGAACCATTTCTTTAAAAGCGGTTCCGGACAAACCAAGGTTAAAAGCGATTCTTCTTGCCTGGAAAGCTTGTAATCCAATTGCAGGATCAATCTCTTCAGTAAAAATCAGATGCGGCGTGTGTTCTGCAACTTCTTCAATATCCATTCCGCCTTCTGTAGAATACATGATCATATTGCGGCCTTCTCCTCTGTTTAGAAGAACGGACATATAAAATTCGGACGTTTCACTCTCACCCGGATAATACACGTCTTCGGCAACTAAAACCTTGTGGACTTTCTTGCCTTCGGCAGAAGTTTGCGGCGTAATCAATTGCATCCCGATGATTTGTTCGGCAATTTCCTCAACCTGTTGCAGGTTTTTAGCAAGCTTTACTCCACCGCCTTTTCCGCGTCCACCTGCGTGAACCTGTGCTTTAATCACATGCCAACCGGTACCAGTTTCAGCAGTCAATTGTTTTGCGGCAGCAACTGCTTCCTGTGGATTATTTGCCACATGGCCACGCTGAACTTTAACACCATAACTGGCTAAAATCTCTTTTCCTTGGTATTCGTGTATATCCATAATGTAGTTTTTGACTATGTTAAACCCAATCTTTCGGGAGGCACAAAAATAGCGAAATTCATCTGATTGCAAAAGAAAATTGGTTTTATTTAAAGCCATTTCCCACTTGTATATTGTTTTATTTTTCTTTAAAAAATGAAAAGCATTCAGATATCCCTGTTTTATCTGGTAAAAAAAATGAGTTTGTAAAGCAACCTTTTTGTTGTAATTTTATCTCAAAATAAAATCAAAATTCAATTACAATGAAAAGTATTAAAATTATTGCCTTAACTATTTTCTCAATTTTCCTTTTTAGCTGTGAAAATAATAATGATCCTATCGTTGAACAAATAGGAAAATGGCGGTTAATCAATGTTTCGGGTGGTGAATCGGATATCAACCATAATTTTGAAGGTGAGACTATTACATGGGAATTCAATTCCAAAACCAATAAGGTAACAGTTGTAAACAACAATACCAACCCCGATATTTATGACGGGCATGATTCTGGAAGTTACAGTTATGGATATGTTCCCAGCGATTCTTCAAAAGGTTGCCCAGAAGCGCTTAAAGTTGGTGACATCATATACGGATGCGTAACTATGACCGATGGAATCATGACCTTTACCAGCATTTTAGATAATGGATATGTAATGAAATTTCAACATATTCAAACAAATTAAGTAGTTTAAGTTATATAACAAACAATTTGTTATATTTTGTTAAGTATCTTTAGTTCTTTGGCTGCGATTTTTTTGTAGATTAGTTTTGCAAAAAAGAATAAAATTATGCAGCCAAAAGAATTAACTTCATTAACAGAACAATTCGGTAGCCCGTTATATGTTTACAATGCCGAAAAAATCCGGTCACAATACAATCGATTAACATCAGCATTTTCTAAGGTTCAAAGGCTCAGGATTAATTATGCCGTAAAAGCGCTTTCCAATATTGCGATCCTGCAATTATTAAAAAGCTACGGTTCAAACCTTGATACGGTTTCAATCCAGGAAGTACAACTTGGCCTTCATGCGGGTTTTCAGCCGAACCGAATAATCTATACCCCAAACGGCGTTTCTTTTGAGGAAATCGAAGAAGCCGCACATTTAGGCGTCCAGATCAATATTGACAATCTTTCGGTATTGGAGCATTTCGGCGCAAAATATCCAAAGATTCCGGTTTGCATCCGTATCAATCCGCATGTCATGGCAGGCGGTAACAGCAATATTTCAGTTGGACATATTGATAGTAAATTTGGGATTTCAATCCATCAAATGCCGCACATTTTACGGATTGTCGAAAATACAGGGATGCACATCAACGGAATTCACATGCATACAGGTTCAGATATTCTTGATGTCGAAGTTTTCCTGTATGCCGCAGAAATACTGTTTGAAGCTGCTAAAAATTTCAAAGAACTTGATTTTCTTGATTTCGGAAGCGGGTTTAAAGTTCCGTATCATAAAGATGATGTGCAAACCGATATTGAAGAATTCGGCAAAAAACTATCCAAACGTTTTAACGCTTTCGAAAAAGAATATGGACGTGAATTGACTTTAGCCTTTGAACCCGGTAAATTTCTCGTTAGCGAATCCGGATTTTTTCTTGCGAAAGTCAATGTGGTTAAGCAAACAACTTCAACGGTTTTCGCCGGAATCGACAGTGGTTTTAACCACCTCATCCGCCCGATGCTTTACGGTTCGCAGCATTTTATCGAAAATATTTCAAATCCGAAAGGAAAAGAACGGTTTTATACTGTCGTAGGTTATATTTGTGAAACCGATACTTTTGCAAATAACAGACGCATCGCAGAAATTAAAGAAGGTGATATTTTGTGTTTCAGAAACGCAGGTGCTTATTGCTTTTCGATGTCATCAAATTACAATTCCCGTTTTAAACCTGCTGAAGTTTTGTGGAAAGACGGAAAAGGAATTCTGATCCGTGAACGTGAAACTTTTGAAGATTTATTGAAAAACCAGATTATGATCGAACCTTAGTTATAATGTGAGAAAGCCATTATTTATAAATAATATATCGTTAACACAATACTATCGCGGTTTTCCTACCTTTGAAACGCATAAATAAATTTAGAAATGGACAGAAGGAAGTTTTTTAAAAATGGTTCTCTTTTTACGATTGGCGCAGCAATTTTGAATCCGTTTGAAATAACGGCAAATACGTTAAATCGCGATATCGTAAACAAAAATAAAAAAGCAAAAAACATTATTTTCCTTGTAAGTGACGGAATGAGTACCGGAACGTTAAATATGGCCGACCTTTATCTGAATCGAAAAAGCGGCAAAGGCAGTAACTGGATGCAACTATATAAAGAAAATAAGGTTAGCCGGGCATTGATGGACACAGCTTCCGCAAGTTCAATCGTAACCGATTCGTCGGCCGGAAGTTCATCCTGGGGCGGCGGTGTACGCGTAAACAATGGCTCTTTGAATGTAGGCCCGAATGGTGAAAAATATCTTCCAATCCTTCAAAAATTCAAGAAATCCGGCAAAATGGTCGGATGTGTCACAACTGTCCCGATCACACACGCGACACCCGCCGGTTTTTGCGTAAACAGTGCAAGCCGAAACAGCCAGGCTGATATTGCCGAACAATATCTTGATTTGAAATTTGACGTTATGATGGGTGGCGGATCAGAATATTTTTCTTCCGATAAGCGAAAAGACAAAAAAGACATGTTTGCAGCGTTCTCGGCAAAAGGCTATCAGGTTGCCAAAACGCGTTCAGAAATGATGGATGCTTCGAATGAAAAGCCAATTCTGGGTGTATTTTATGAAGACGGGCTTCCTTATTATATTGACCGGAACAGCGACGAAACCCTAAAAAAACAGATTCCTTCTTTAGCGGAAATGTCACAAAAAGCAATCGACCGTATGAAAAATAACAAGGCGGGTTTCGTATTGCAGATTGAATCCGGAAAAGTGGATTGGGCGGCACATGCCAATGATATCGCAGGTTTAATCCATGATCAGATTGAATTTGACGAGGCAGTTAAAATCGCCATTGATTTTGCCGAAAAAGACAAAGAAACCCTTGTCATTATAACAACCGATCACGGGAATGCGAATCCTGGCGTAATCTATGGCAAAAATGCAAATACACAATTTGACAGCATTCAGAAATATACGCAAACCAACGAATGGATACTGAACCGAATCCATTCCGATTCATCCGTTCAGCAAGTTCGGGAAATCGTTGATTATGCCAACGGCGGAACTATTTCCGAAGCAGATGCAAAAACGGTTTTGAGCTATTATGACGGACTTCAGAAACAGGAAGACGGCCTATACAATTATAAGAAATTACCTTACAAGGCTTTTTCAGAAATGCAGAAGAAAAGCAATTCTGTTGGTTGGATAAGTATGGATCATTCTGCCGATTATGTTGAATTGGCAATGTTTGGCCCAGGAAGCGAATTATTGAAGCCTTTTGTCAGAAATACCGATTTGCATTACATGATGCTCCAGGCTGCAGAAATTGAAAATAAATTCTAAAAAACCTTTTTTATACGTTTAAGTATTGCTCTAAATAGTCCGCGTACCATTCGTACACAATAATTAAGAAAATGTAAGGATTTACCGTATCAAAAAAAGCGGATTATTTTATAAGGGATAAAACTTCCCCTTCCCTGAAGGTAAGATACTATTTTTCTCAAACACTTTGCTACGGAAAAACCATCGTTTTTTTTAAATTTTTGAATGGAAAATTCCTTGCACACTATTAGGAAAACGCTACAAATTAATTGCTTCTTTTTTAGCGGATTCAAATTCAGATATCGTTTCGTCAATAATTTGCTTTACAGGTTTTATTTCTTTGAATAATCCCGAAATCTGACCGATTTCAAGTTCTCCTTCAATAAGGTCGCCTTCGAACATGCCGCGTTTGGCGCGAGCGCGTCCGAGAAGCTGCTGCAAATCCTCAATTGACGGAGCTTTTGTATAAAGTGCCTGCACATCATGGAAAAATTTATTTTTGATCAGTCGAACCGGTGCCAGTTCTTTAAGCGTTACATGCGTGTTTCCTTCTTCAAGATTAACGATCATTTTCTTGAATTCATCGTGCGCAGAGCTTTCTACAGAAGCAGCGAAACGGCTTCCCATTTGAACGCCATCAGCACCTAAAACCATTACTGCCAGCATTCCGCGCCCGGTTGCGATTCCGCCCGCTGCAATTAACGGAATTGCTATTTTTTCACGAACCATCGGAATCAAAGCCATAGTTGTCGTTTCTTCACGCCCGTTATGCCCGCCGGCTTCAAAACCTTCAGCAACTACCGCATCAACTCCGGCTTCCTGAGCCTTCAATGCAAATTTTGAACTGCTAACAACATGCACAACCATTATTCCATTTTCTTTTAAAAATGACGTCCAGGTTTTTGGGTTTCCGGCAGATGTAAAAACAATTTTCACTTGTTCTTCCACCAGAATATTCATGATTTCTTCGATGTTCGGATAAAGCATCGGAACATTTACCCCAAACGGTTTATCAGTCGCTTTTTTGCATTTCTGAATATGCTCGCGCAAAACATCGGGATACATTGAACCGGCACCGATCAATCCCAAACCTCCTGCATTGCTAACAGCACTTGCTAATTTATATCCACTGTTCCAAATCATTCCGCCCTGGATTATCGGATATTTAATATTGAAAAGTCGTGTGATTTTATTCATAGAAATGGTAATTTATAAGACTTCCTGAAATTTATTTTTTTATCAGTTTTCCGGTTTGTGAATTTACATCTGAAACAATTTTATAGAAATAAATTCCATTACTTAAATTTTCAAGTGAAATCCTATTTTCAGTAGCTATATCTTTGTTTAATACAATTTGTCCGAAAGAGTTATAAAGTCTGAAATTTGCTCTCTTAAAACCTGAATTCAAAGAAACAGAAACAGTAGGACCGGCAGGATTCGGATAAACCTTAAAAACATCTTTGCTTAAATTTCCCGTTCCCAAAGCATTTTGTAAAGCAAGCTGAAAATCGGGGATTCCGTAACCAAACTGTGAATTCGGATTTGAATATAAATGTGCCGATTCTTTAATCAGTTGAATAATTTCGGTACTGGTTTTATCGGGTAAAGCTTCCCATAAACAGGCAACCATTCCGGAAGTTATAGGTGCTGAAAAAGAGGTGCCATTAGCTGTCATAATATTCCCAAACGAATCTGCAACAACCGAATTAACGCCTTGAGCCATAACATCCGGCTTGATACGGTTATCCGAAGTCGGCCCTCTTGAACTGAACAAAGCATAATCTTTAGAAGCCGTTACAGCGCCAACTGTAAGAACATTCATTGCGTCGGCCGGAGCTGTAACATTTGGATATTGGGTAGTCCCGGAATTTCCTGCAGAAACAACTACTACAATTCCGCGGCTCGCAGCGATATTGGCACCACGTGAAATAAAAGTGCTGTTTCCGTCCATATCGCTATATGTGTGGTTATAATTCGGATTGTCATACAAAAAATATCCTAACGACGTGTTTATAATATCAACACCAAGGCTGTCTGCCATTTCAGCTGCTTCGACCCAATACGATTCCTCAACCGGATTTTCTGAGGCCGAATCTTCAGTAACGAATAAATAAAAAGCCGCATCAGGTGCTGTTCCAACAAGTTCATTTTCTTTATAACCACCAATCGCAGACAAAACCAGCGTTCCGTGTGAATTGGCAGAATATATATTTTCATTGCGGCTCACGAAATTATATCCGCCCAAAATCTTATTGTTGCCAAACAATCTTTCAAAAGGCTGGGCCGTATTTACTCCAGGAAAACCAGCGTCTATAACGGCAATGATTTTTCCGTTTCCGGTAAAATTCTGCTGATGCAGTAAATGAC
>CAZSDN010000001.1:58889-70042 GCA_964605595.1 uncultured Flavobacterium sp.
TCGATCTGATTATCCGAATTTCCGTAATTGTATGTTATCTGTGTATCAAGTTTTCTTGACAGTGCGGTAATTTTTTTATGCGTGGAAATTCTTGGACTGTTATTCGGATTCAGCGTTTTATTTGCAAAAACAATTTCGTTTACAAAAGTAAATCCTGAAAGGTTTTGGATGTCTTCAACCGAACCGCGAATATGAACGGCATTCAGCCATTTGGATTTTGCTTTAATTTCGATTCCCGCAGCATTCTCAATTTGGTCTATAAACAATTGGCTGATCGGAACGTCTTTCACGTCAAGTTCAATATTTTGGTTCGCACGCCTGTCCAGCGCACGCTGTGAAAGCATTGTCAATGGGTTAGACAAATATGCCGATGCGTCAGGCTTATCGTTGAAATAAACCCAGGCATCCTCTTGTGAAAAGGAAAATACAGAAAAAAAGAAGAAAAATAGCGTAATTGATTTTTTCATAAATTCCGTAAAATGATAACGAATTTACGAAATTACTCCCGAACCAACTAATTCATCATTTATGTACCAAGCAGCGAACTGGCCTTCGGTTATTGCCGACTGCGCTTCTTCAAAAGTTACATACATTCCGCTTTCAAACTGGTGCAAAGTTGCTTTCTGCAAAGGCTGCCTGTATCGGATCCTTGCCATTACATTCATTTTTTCACCATCTTTCAAAGCCATGTCCTCGCGAATCCAATGTACTTCTGAAGCATCTATAAAAAGTGCTTTCTTAAACAATCCCGGATGTTCGCTGCCTAAACCTGTGTAAACGATATTCCTTTCAACGTCTGTTGAAATTATAAACAAAGGTTCAGTTGTTCCTCCTACATTTAATCCTTTTCGCTGTCCGTTTGTAAAATAATGCGCGCCCTGATGTTTCCCGACAACCTTTCCTTTTGCATCTGCGAACGGAAGATTTTGTGATTCAAATGCCAGGAGCAATTCTTCAGAATCGGTTTGGGGCTTTTGAATATGAAATACCGGATCGTTTTTATCAACTTGAATGATAAGGCCTTCTTTTGGCTGAAGCTTTTGCTGGAGAAATTCGGGCAAGCGTACTTTTCCAATAAAGCACAAACCTTGTGAATCTTTCTTTTCGGCCGTAATCAGATCCATTTCGGATGCTATCCGGCGTACTTCAGGTTTGGTCAGTTCACCGATCGGAAACAACGCTTTTGAAAGCTGTTCCTGTGACAATTGGCACAAGAAATAAGACTGGTCTTTGTTTGGATCGACTCCGGATAAAAGCTGATAAACCGGTTTACCGTCAACTTCAGTTTTACCTTTTCGGCAGTAATGCCCGGTCGCGACATAATCGGCACCGAGGCTTAAAGCAATTTTCATGAAAACGTCGAACTTGATTTCGCGGTTGCACAAAACATCCGGATTTGGCGTTCTTCCTTTTTCATATTCGCTGAACATGTAATCAACGATTTTTTCTTTGTATTGGTCGCTTAAATCGACTGTTTGGAAAGGAATTCCGAGTTTTTCAGCAACTAAAAGCGCATCGTTGCTGTCTTCAAGCCATGGACATTCATTCGAGATTGTAACCGAATCATCATGCCAGTTCTTCATAAAAAGGCCTATCACTTCATAACCTTGCTGCTGCAATAAATAAGCTGCAACACTCGAATCTACACCACCTGAAAGTCCGACAACTACACGTTTCATTTTTATTTTTTTGAAAGTGCAAAAATACTATTTAATTTTTTCTTTCTTGGGTTTTGCGATATACTTAACAATTGGAAGTGTTTCTTTCTTTTTGAGTTTTCCGTTTTCATAGAATTCCCAAACTCCTTTTTTCTCGCCTTGAACGAACGGACCTTTTGAAGCTATTTTCCCGTCCGGATTACGAAAAATTGCCATTCCATCATATTTGCCGTTTTTGAAATTCGACTCTTCCATTACGATTCCTTTCTCTGTGTAGACTTTGGACGGACCGTTTTTTATTCCGTTCTGGTATGAAGTTTCTTCAGCAATAGCACCGCTTTTATAAAAAACTTTACGAACGCCTGTGAGTTTTCCTTTTGAATAATTTTCGATAGTCATAATGTCTTTTGAAGCTTCGTGGTAATATTTCCATTCGCCTTCATTTTGGCGATCAACTGTTTTGCCTTCGCTTACGACATTCTTTTTGGGATCATAAAAAATAGTGTATGAAACCGATCCATTTTCAGAAAACTCACGTGTGGCCATTACAACTTTCCCTTTTGCATCGGCGAAATAAGTAAAAGTTCCTGTTTCATTTCCGTGATCGAAAGTTCCTTCATACCGCGGCCTTTTCGACTGATCGTAAACACCTCTCCAAAATCCGTGTTTTTTTCCATTTTCGTCTAAAACATTGGATTGTTGTTGAGCAAAGGCCGAAACTTGTAAAAGAAATAAATGAACCAGTACAATTACCGTTGGTATTTTCTTCATGGGTATTTTTTTTCAAAATTAAACTTTATATAATTACTATCCAAAACGCAATATTTCCTGATTTGTTATAAAATAAGGCATTTTACGTATTTCCTGCCGAAATGCTTTACCCGTATTTTGTCAATAACTTAAAACATAAAATATATGAGAACTATTATTAAATTATTAAGCGTAGTATTTTTAATTACTTTGTTTTCCTGTTCAGGCGATGATGATGGAAACAGTACAAGCGGTGACCTAATCATTGGAAAATGGAAACAAATAAGCGAAACGGAAAACGGAACCCCGCAGGAACTTACTTCTTGTGATTTGCTGGAAATGACTGAATTTAAAACCAACGGTGAATTTATTGCCGAGGATAGGGATTTGGTAAATGGTGAATGCGTATTAGACGATCCGAGCGAACCCGGAATTACCATTGATTCAAAATGGGAAAAGTTAGGATCAAACTCTTACCGTGTGAACCTTTATGCAAACGGGCAACTTGCATTAACGTTTGATTTTACTACCGAATTCTCAAACAATAACAATACGGTTACCACAACAGCTACCGAACCAAGTGGTGACGTTGTTGTTTCGGTAATGAACAGGATTTAAAATTTATTACAATAAAAAAGCTGCTATCGGAAATAGCAGCTTTTGTTTTATATAAATATCATTATTTTTTTGCTTTTTTAGCCGCTTCGGCTTCTTCCATCATTTGCTGCAGTTTTCGCTGAAACTTGCCTTGTTTCTTTGGTTCTTTCAGTTTATTCTCCTGGATTTTAGCATGGATCTTATCGTTGTCAACAATATAATTTTTGATGACAAGCATAATTCCGATCGTAATTAAATTTGAAATGAAATAATACAAACTCAATCCTGAAGCATAATTATTAAAGAAGAACAACATCATTAGCGGCGAAACATAAATCATTACTTTCATGATTTTACCCATATCCGGCATTCCTTCCTGTGGCGGTTGCGCCATTGCCTGATCTCCGGTAGTCATTTTCATATAAAAGAAAATCGCAATTGCCGCCAGAATCGGGAATAAGCTGATATGATCTCCATAAGCCGGAATTGTAAACGGTAATTTCAATACTGAATCGAACGACGACAAATCATCTGCCCATAAAAATCCTTGCTGGCGCAAACTGATTTCTGCCGGAAAGAACTGGAACAATGCATAAAAAACCGGAATCTGAAGCAATGCGGGAATACATCCGGCCATTGGATTTACTCCGGCCTTGTTGTATAATTTCATTGTTTCCTGCTGCTTTTTCATTGGATCTTTTTTATATTTTTCTCCAAGTTCGGCAATATCAGGGCGCAATACTTTCATTTTTGCCTGCGATAAAAATGACTTGTAAGTCACCGGCGACATCAACAATTTAATCAGGATAGTAAACAAAATAATTGCCCATCCGTGATCGATGAACATGCTCAAAACTCCGTAAACCGGAATAAAAGCGTGGCGGTTGATCCATCCGAAAATTCCCCATCCCAAAGCAACGATTTTCTCAATATTCCGGTCGTATTTCGCCAGAAGCTTATAATCGGTCGGGCCATAATACCAATTCATATTTTCGCTGATTTCCCCATTTTGGAAAGCCAACGGAACTTTAGCACGGAATTGCTTTGTGAAAACCGTATCAACTTTATCGTCGTTTACCAGATTGTTTGAATAAAGTTCTGCTTTTGAAAACTTATTTTTCGTAAGTAAAATCGATGTGAAGAAATGTTGTTTATAAGCAATGTAAGAAACATCCGCAACGGTTTCCGTATCATCGTGCCCATGCCCCATGTAATCGGTTTTCCCGTCTTTATATTCGTAATAAAGTTCAGCATAGCGGTTTTCATAGCTCACGCTTTTTTCATTACGATAGGTTTTCATATCCCATTCAAGGTCAATCGGTTTTGAAGTATTCAATACTTTTGAAAGCCCTTGTGAACGCACATCAAAACCAATCATATAATCATTTGGCTTCAACGTATATTTATATTCAAGGAACTCGTTTGGCCCGGCTTTCAGACGCATGCTCAGGATTTGGTCTTCGCCTACTTTTGTGAGTGTTGGCTCAAAGAACATATTTTTGGTTTCAAGCGTACGGTTGTCCTGCGTTTGAAATTTGATGTTCAAATTTGCATTATTATTTTTGATCAGCTCAACCAATTCTCCTGAACCTTTGCGGGTTTTCTCGAAGTTTTTAAGTTTTGCATTTATGATATAACCGCCTTTGTTTGAGAACTCCAATATTACCAAACTGTTTTCAAGGGTTGTAATGTCATTTTTAGCAGAAGGAAGTGTTGCAGAATAAGCGAAATTGCCTAAAGCTCCTTTCAGTTTAGCGATTTGTATTGAATCTCCGGCACTACTCTCATCAACAACCGCTGGATTTATATCGTTGGATTTTGCTTGGGCCGAAGCTTCATTTACAACTTGTTCTTTTTTTGCTTTTTCATCTGCGATTTCCTGCTCAGTTGGCTGATTGCGGTACATTATCCACATTAAGATACCGAAGATCAATGTAAAACCTATGACTGAATTCAGGTCAAATTTCTTTTGTTCCATTTTTCTGCTTTAAAATAGCTTTTGCTGATTCTTATTATTTTTGTTTTGATTTTACTGTCGCTGCCACAAAATCTACGAATAAAGGATGTGGCTTTGCAACTGTACTTTTATATTCCGGATGGTATTGTACACCGACAAAAAACGGATGTTTTTCAATTTCGATGATTTCTACCAAACCTGTTTCGGGATTTATTCCTGAAGCTTTTAACCCCGCATTTTCTAATTTTCCGAGATAATCACTATTGAATTCATATCTATGGCGGTGGCGTTCAAAAATGTTGGCTTGTTTATATATTTTATGCGCTATCGTATTTTCTTTGATGGTGCATTTCCACGCGCCTAAACGCATGGTTCCGCCTTTATCGGTGATGTTTTTTTGCCCTTCCATCAGGTCGATAACCGGATGTGAAGTTCCCATATTCATTTCGGTTGAATTGGCATCTTTCAATCCGAGTACATTTCTGGAATATTCGATTACGGCCATTTGCATTCCAAGGCAAATCCCAAAAAACGGAATGTTATTTTCCCTCGCATAACGAACCGCTTCGATTTTTCCTTCAATGCCACGCTCGCCAAAACCAGGTGCTACAAGGATTCCGTCAAGGCCTTCGAATTTTTCGGCTACATTATTTTCATCGATATATTCAGAATGCACGGAAACGACATTTACTTTCGTTTCGTTTGCAGCTCCGGCATGAATGAACGCTTCCAGGATTGATTTGTATGAATCCTGAAGTTCGACGTATTTTCCGATTAAACCAATATTTACAACGTGCTTCGGATTTTTCAACCTTTGAAGAAACACGTTCCAGTTTTTCATATCCGGTGTATTTTTTTGCGGAAGATCGAGTTTTTTCAGAGCAACAACATCCAAACCTTCTTCAAGCATCAGGTTCGGAACTTCGTAAATCGTTGAAGCATCAATCGATTGGATAACCGCTTCTCTTTTTACATTACAGAAAAGTGCCAGCTTCTGGCGCAATTCATCCGATAATTCATGTTCAGTTCTGCATACCAAAATATCGGCTTTGATTCCGCTTTCCATCAATGTTTTAACCGAATGCTGTGTTGGCTTTGTTTTTAATTCTCCGGCTGCAGCCAAAAATGGCACAAGGGTTAGATGAATAACAATTCCGTTATTTTCGCCTAATTCCCAAACCAGCTGACGAACGGATTCGATGTAAGGCAATGATTCAATATCACCAACAGTTCCTCCGATTTCGGTAATTACGATATCATAATCTCCGGAATTTCCGAGCAATTGCATCCTTTCTTTGATTTCATTGGTAATATGCGGAACAACCTGAACTGTTTTACCAAGGAATTCGCCTCTTCTTTCCTTTTCAATTACGGAAAGATAAACGCGGCCGGTTGTTACATTATTTGCCTGTGATGTTGCAACGTTTAGAAAACGTTCGTAATGTCCAAGATCCAAATCGGTTTCAGCGCCGTCATCGGTTACGAAGCATTCGCCGTGTTCGTATGGATTCAGCGTTCCCGGATCGACATTAATATACGGATCGAATTTCTGGATCGTGGTTCGGTAGCCACGCGCCTGTAACAATTTTGCAAGAGACGCAGCAATGATCCCTTTCCCGAGGGAAGAAGTCACACCGCCTGTTACAAAAATATACTTTGTCTGATTCATTTTGTTGTTGTTTGTTGTGTTGTCGTTGTTGTAGTTTGTGCAAAAAAACGTGGCAAAAGTAGTGAATAATTTTGGATTGTCCGATTGTTCGATTGTTGGATTTTTCGATTTTCAGAAAATGCCGTCAAATAATCGAATTATCTATCTACGGCTTTGGATATTGCTTTTTTATGTTTCGGATCAATTCTTCCAAACCATTTAATTTAAGCTCATAAACCAATTGCAGTTGCTGGCCGAGCTCGCCTTTTGGGAATCCTTTGTTGTGATACCAAACGACATAATATTCGGGAAGTTCAATAAGAAAACGCCCTTCGTATTTTCCGAAAGGCATTTTTGTATGTGCGAGTTTTATGAGGATTTTTTTATCTTCCATTTATTAGAGGAAAGAAGCAAGACCGCGGCGCTGCAAGAAGAAAGACAAAACAAATCTTCCGACATATTTACCACTTGTAGCGAGGTCGTCTTTCTTTTATTATTTCCAATGGAATGTCACTTCCTTTTCAATATCCGGATGAAGGCTTAACAAAACCGGGCAATGCATTGCGGCTCTTTCCAGAATTGTTTTGTTTTTTTCGCTTGTGGAGACAGCCAGATTCATTGCAATGATGATTTTAGCTATTTTTCGGGGTTCGGGATTCATTATTTTCGTAACCTCGACCGTTGAGCCAATGAGATCCACATCCATGTCTTTTGATTTGATTGCCATGATCGAAATCATGCAACTTCCCAAAGCATTTGCGAGTAAATCGGTTGGCGAAAATGCTTCTCCTTTTCCGTGGTTGTCAGTTGGCGCGTCAGAAAGGATTTCGGTACCTGATTGCAAATGAACTGAAGTCGTTCGCAGTTCGCCTAAATAAGTTACTTTAGATGTCATATTTTCAAATTATTGAGCTTCTTTTACAGATAGATCTGTATCATAATATAAAATATAGAAGCCTTTGTTAATACAGCCTTCAGAAGCTTTTTTCTCATATTGGAATTTATTCTCGACTCCTTCGGATGCCATTTCGGTAATGGTTTCCATAAACGGTTTCTCCTGGGACAAGCGAAGCATCGTATCAAAAGTCACATCAAAACCACGGGTGGCAAAATGATCGGGGAAAATATTGTTTTTTGCCTTAAACTCTTTTGCAAAAATCAAACCTTGCGGCGTTTCATTATCCCTTGTAAGCGACGGATAAAGAAGCTTTAGCTGCGCTAATTTCTCTAACGGGATTTCGTCAAAATCCAGCGTTTCGTTTTTCTCCAGAATAACCAGCTGGATTTGGTAATCATTCATTCTTGAAATAAGATGGTTTAACGTGCCGAGGATAAAAGTCGTTTTTTCAGAATCGAGGATAACATAATTCATCCGGCCTTTAACCAGCTTTTTGCTAATGCTGTCGCCGTTTATATTGCTGCTTTCATTTACTCCGACCAGCTTAACGTCTTTATGGTTATTTAAAAGAAATTGCCGCATTGACAATTTCTTGGGTGAAAGTATTGCCAAGATATTCCCGTTTTTTGACCGGAGATAATCAAGCATTTCATCTTTAATCAATGAGGTTGCCGGCATGGATTGCAATAAGTTTCCATAAAGTTTGCCTGTTTCTTTGGATAATGGCGAAATCACCGGAACCTTGGTTTTGTTAAGCAACTCGGCCGTTTTTTCAACATTTGCCTGGTAAAAAGGCCCGATCACGACATCGGCATCGTCAATCTGGTTTTGCCGTATCAGTGAAGCAACCGCCGAGGAATTTTTCGTCTCCTGGGAATCATAAATCTTAACATCGATATTCAACCCCAGTGTTTTGGCCGAATCAATTGCCATTAATGCCCCGGCATAAAAATCAAGCGTCATGTTCAGGAATTTATCTGTTTTTAAACGTGAAGCAGTTGAGTTTACCGTATCGCCCTGAATTTTTGAAATATTGAACGGCAAGAGCAGCACCATTGTTTTTTTCTCGCTTGTTTTTAAGGATTTGGTAAAATCGGTTACATTTTTTTCGGCGCTAACTATCGGTTTTACGTTTGTTGGAAATTTCAGGATCATTCCTTCCTTAACACCTTCTTTCAATTCGGGATTCAGTTTTAAGAGTTCTTCCTGGGTTAAACTGAATTTGCGTGTCAGGCCGTATAATGTTTCCTTTGCCTTTACTTCGTAAGTAGAAAATTCAGGCTTTTTAGCTTCAGTTTTTGCTGGTTCAGGTTTGTCATCTTTAATTTCGGCCTGTCGCTTTATTTCATCGTGATTTGGTATAATCTTTAATCGAAAACCTATTTGAAGGCCTTCTTTGATTTCGGGGTTTAAAGCTTCGAGTTCGTCAACTGTAATTCCGTATTGCTTTGCGATAGAATATTTGGTTTCCTTTGCGGCTACCTGATGGAAAACCGTTTCTTCTTTTGCTTTTTTATCCTTTTTATCGGTTTTAGCTTCATCAATATTTTTCTTTTTGGAAGGAATGGAAATAACGCTTCCTACTTTGAGGCCGGTTTTTGCATCGGGATTTGCCTTGAGCAATTCTTCTTCAGAAACATTATACATTTTTGCAAGCCCGTAAACGGTTTCCTTTGCGGCTACGGTATGGGTTTTAGCAGATGAATCTTCAGATTTTTCAGCAACTTTTTCTTTTTTGGGTTCAATACCGGATTGTATCAAAAGTACCATATTTGGTTTTAACCCATTTTGGGAATCCGGATTCAGCCGGTAAATTTCGGATGCGGTGACTTTATATTTCTCTGCAATCTGCGTGATCGTTTCACCTTTCTGAACCGTATGTTTTTGGATTTTCTGTGCAACACCCGAAAAAGCCATAAGGATAAAAGCGGCTACTGCTATAAAATGTTTCATATTTCCTGGTTAAATTACTTATTCCCACTCAATTGTTGCGGGCGGTTTGGAACTTATATCGTAAACTACTCGGTTCACGCCTTTTACTTTATTAATAATATCATTCGACACTTTCATTAAAAAATCATACGGAAGATGTACCCAGTCGGCGGTCATTCCGTCAGTAGATTCTACAGCGCGCAAAGCGACTACTTTTTCATAAGTACGCTCATCGCCCATTACCCCGACAGAATTTACCGGAAGCAATATTGCGCCGGCCTGCCAGACTTTATCATACAATCCCCATGATTTCAACCCGTCAATAAAAACGGCATCAACGTCCTGCAATATCCGTACTTTTTCCGGAGTAATATCTCCCAGAATACGAATTGACAGTCCCGGCCCCGGAAACGGATGCCTTCCTAAAAGTACCGCGTCTATTCCTAAACTCGCTCCTACTCTTCTTACTTCGTCTTTAAACAGCATGCGAAGCGGCTCAACGATTTTGAGTTTCATATAATCAGGCAAACCGCCAACATTGTGGTGTGACTTGATTGTTGCAGATGGGCCTTTTACAGAAACCGATTCGATCACATCAGGATAAATGGTTCCCTGGGCAAGGAATTTTACATCTTCGATCTGGTGCGCTTCATCATCAAAAACTTCTATAAATACACGTCCGATCGCTTTGCGCTTCAATTCAGGTTCTTCAATGCCGGCCAGCGCATCCAAAAAACGTGCCGAGGCATCGACTCCTTTTACGTTTAACCCCATTCCTTTGTATTGCTCGAGTACATTTTCAAATTCGTTCTTACGAAGCAAACCATTATTTACAAAAATGCAATACAGGTTTTTGCCGATTGCTTTGTTCAGCAAAACTGCCGCTACGGTAGAATCTACACCGCCTGAAAGTCCGAGGACTACTTTTTCATTCCCGATTTTCTGCTGCATCTCGGCAACGATTTCTTCAACGAAAGCATTAGGTGTAAAAGTTTGCGGAACTTCGGCAATAGTTACCAAGAAGTTTTCCAGCATTTGCTTCCCATCGGTTGAATGATACACTTCGGGATGGAACTGGATTGCATAAGTCATTTCACCTTCAATTCTATAAGCGGCATTTTCTACATCGTGCGTACTTGCCAGTTTAATACCGTTTGTTGGCAGCTTTTTAATTGTATCGCTATGGCTCATCCAAACTTGTGAATCCTGCGAAACTCCGTTGAAAAAAGCTTCATTTTCTTTGATGTATGACAATCGGGCGCGGCCGTATTCACGTGTATTTGAAGGCGCTACTTCGCCTCCGCTGAAATGCGATAAATATTGAGCGCCATAACAAACGGCAAGTAAAGGCTTTTTGCCGCGGATTTGTGATAAATCCGGATGTGGCGCATCTTCAGAACGAACTGAAAACGGGCTTCCGGAAAGTATTACGGTTTTATAACTTGATAAATCACTCGGAAAATGATTGTAGGGAAAAATTTCGCAGAAGATATTTAATTCGCGAACCCTTCTCGCAATTAGTTGTGTGTATTGCGATCCGAAATCTAAAATAAGTACGTTGTGTTGCATGCGCAAAAATAAAATTTAACTGTAAATTGTTGTTGTTTAGTTAGTTATATTTTCTATTTCAAAAAGTGGGAACAAAAGTGGGAAATTTTTATTTCTTGTTTTGAAAGAGAAAGCGCAAAGTTAGTAAAAATAACGCATCGTATT
>CAZSDN010000001.1:70052-70554 GCA_964605595.1 uncultured Flavobacterium sp.
GCGCTATAAAAAATCCATCTGCGAGAAAAAAACAAATAAAACATTTTACTATATACAATTAATGATGAAACAGATCATATTAAAAAAGTTAATCAATTATGAAAAAAAGAACACACCTACACACCCATTTTGTAAAGTTCATCGTCGAGAAATACAAAAAGGAAGCGCAACAATTGCCAGACGAAGAAACAAAAGTTTCTAATAAAGAATTAGCCGACGAATTTGATGAAATCTTAAATGACAAAGAAGTTCCAAAAAGTAAATCAAAATCTGCCGATAGTCAAAATAAACCCGAAGACGAAGACGAAGACGACGAGGATGTAGATACTCTATTGAGAGAATATTTAGCACTCGAAAAAAAATATAAAATCAAACGAAATGATAATCTTTTTAAAAGGAAATAAGAAACTTTATGACATCGAAACGATGAAGAACATACTAAACGTTCCGAAGGCAAAGGTTCAAAGAGAATTGAAAAAACAGACTGCGGAAATTGTTAAAT
>CAZSDN010000002.1:0-17420 GCA_964605595.1 uncultured Flavobacterium sp.
GTTCGGCTTTCAGCCTCGGGTTTCCGGAGTTTTGTTTTTTATTAAACAAACTTCCTGTCTGTTCGGCTTTCAGCCTCGGGTTTCCGGAGTTTTGTTTTTTATTAAACAAACTTCCGGTCTGTTCGCTTTGCTCGGGTTTAGCTTCGCTCTGTTCGCCTTCGGCTCGAGTTCGGAGTTTTGTTTTTTATCAACTTTTAAAATTAAACCATTGATAAATAACACATATCAATTCTAATTTCATACCGACTTTATTCAGCATTACCACAGAAAGAATTCGATCCCCGGAAAATAATTAATAAAATATGTGGAATTACCGTATCAAGAGCAATAAATTTTTCATAGGGATATAATTGCGCCCCTTCCCTGAAGGCAAAATACAAAATTCAAACAACACTACTTTACGTAAAATCCGCATTTTTACAATCAATTCAAAACAAAACCTAAGTTTAAATTCCGCGTTGTGAACTTTACTTAAATCCTTGCGAACTTTGCGGTTAACAATTACCTTTGCCGAAACAACAACACACATGAAAAATACACTAATAGCACCTTCAGTATTAGCTGCCGATTTCGCAAACCTGCAACGCGATATCGAAATGATCAACAACAGTCAGGCCGATTGGTTCCATATCGATATCATGGACGGCGTTTTCGTTCCGAATATTTCGTTTGGAATGCCGGTTTTAG
Source organism: uncultured Flavobacterium sp. (assembly GCA_964605595.1). Taxonomy (GTDB): domain Bacteria; phylum Bacteroidota; class Bacteroidia; order Flavobacteriales; family Flavobacteriaceae; genus Flavobacterium. The sequence continues at coordinate 688 of CAZSDN010000002.1, forward strand.
AAGCAATTGCAAAGCACGCTAAAAAAACCATCGACGTACATTTAATGATCGTAGATCCTGATCGTTATATTAAAACGTTTGCCGATTTGGGAAGTCATAACCTGACCGTTCATTATGAAGCCTGTACGCATTTACACAGAACACTCCAGGCAATTAAAGCCGAAGGAATGAAAGCAGGCGTTGCATTAAACCCGCATACAAATGTAAGTTTGCTCGAAGACACGATCAACGATATTGATTTGGTTTGTTTAATGAGCGTGAATCCGGGTTTTGGCGGACAATCTTTCATTGAAAACACCTACAAGAAAATTCGTGAATTAAAAGAAATGATTACTCGAAACGGCGCTTCAACCCTAATTGAAATTGATGGTGGCGTGACTTCAAAAAATGCAGCACAACTCGTTGAAGCCGGAGCGGATGTATTAGTTGCAGGAAATTTTGTCTTCAAAGCTGACAATTCAACACAAACTATTGCTGATTTAAAACGGATTACCTCTTTAAAGCCCTGATTTAACAGTTTTTTTCAGGAAAATGTAGCATTACAAAAACTATACGCCAATAATACCTGAAGGAGTATAGTTATTTTTTTACAAATTTCCGGCTCCTGTCACCGATTTTCAAAATATAGACACCGGCCGGAAATACACTGACATCCATTGTATTCTTTCCTAATTTTTCCCGCATTATTTGCCTTCCGGTTAAATCATAAATTTCTGCAACGGTATCGTTCATCACACCCGAAAAAATGATATGTAATTTGTCTTTTACCGGATTCGGAGAGATTGTCCATGAATGTTTGGCATATGAAATATCGGGAGTGCCGAGTACCGAAAATTGAAAAGTCGCGCTCACGGGCAAATGGTTGGATGTAGTGGTATAATAATTGGCAATCTCTTGAGAAACAGCCGTTTCCTGCATAGCGCTGTTGGCCACATAATTACCGGCCAATTCATCTGAAATTATGATATTTCCGATAATAGGGCGAATTCCCCAGTTCGTGCGTACGTCTATAATATGTTTAGTGATACCGGTATAATGGTTCTCATCATCAATGAAATTCTTATAGGGTGAAATATTACAGCCGCAGGCATTGTTAGACGTTCCAATCAAATAATCATTAAAATCGCCGATTATAATTACTTTTTTTATATTGTAGCCCGGCCCGTCAAGTATTGTTTTCAATGCCTCAGAAGCACCTTTCCTGCGTGTATGACTCATCACATTACCGTCTTCTGACTTTCCATGTATATTTACCAGAGAAACGGGTATTAATGTTCCGCCGGTAACGAGATTTACATTATATAATGCCGGATAGCGCCCGTTTGACCAATTGTAGTAATAGGAATTGCCTTGTGCCGCATCACCGCTATTCAGCTCAAAAGCACTTACAAACTGTACTTTAGATTTTTTGTAGATAATCCCTTGCCTTTGATTGCAGTCGCCCGTATTTGACGGCGCAATGACACCGCCCCACTGGTTTCCCAAAAGTGACACCAGCGTTGCGATAGTTGGGCTGAAAACAGTATTGGAAACTTCCTGAAGGCAGTAAATATCGGAATCCATTGAAAGCATTAACGAAACTACATTACTAATCTGAAGGTTCTCGTTTATTGGCCCTTCTGTTGTGCAGCCAAGCCATTCAGTATTCCAGTTCGTGATTTTAAAAACATTGTCTGAACCAGGACCGGCAATAGGAGGCACGCCTGTAACCTTCACATTTTTTATTTGCCAGGTTGCGCTTTGTTCCGCACTGCTGATGTAGCGGAAAGCAATTCTTGAGTAGTGTGATTTTACCACTTCAGGAATAACAAGCCCGCCCGAAGAAACATATTGCCAGGCCGTGGGAATGTTTTGATTAATCCCTTGAAGCTCTGTCCATTGTGTTGTTGAAGGATGGCCGGTATAGTTGGCCGTAGCATATGCCTTATACCAGCCTTCGGCTACTCCTGTATTCATAACCGCTGCGCTACCGCGTGTATGGTCAAAGGAAAGTTTTGCATCATCCACTTGGAAAAGATTCATAATTGGGCCAATCAGCCAATCCTCATTTTCATAGCTCTGCCCTCCCGAATATCCACTACAAACAGCTCCGTATGCAGCGTTAAAATACCAATTTTGCATACCTGTTACGCTAACCGGCGTAAACGTATTAAAGCTTCCCTGCGTTAACAATTCCTGATCGAGAATTGTGGTTTGTGCATTCAAGCGTAAACCTGTAAAAACAAGCAGAATTATGAATCTAATTAATTTTTGCATTTTATAACTATTATATTTTGTGCAGCCTATAATCATAGAGGCACAAACCTAATAGTAATAGTTATGGCAAACAAGCTATTGGCCTCATTTTTACAATAAGTTATCAATAAGCAGTAACAGCTATTGAGATTCCGTAAAAGCAAAGACGAATCCACAAAGCAAAATTAATTTATAAGTTAATTTCAATCCAATTGTCGATATTTTTTAATTTAGAATATATTTTTATTGTTTATCGATAAATATTTATATATTTGCAATATAATTTTAAAACCAGAACCTATGGAAATTAAAATCAGCAGTAAACAAATGCTTAAATTTTTACATATTCTTTCGTGGATAGTATTTATTGGATTATGCGTCGAAGCCGGGAGTTTCGTCTATAACGCGATATCTTCTTCGTTTTATCCATTACATTCAGACTACTTTGGGCTGTCTGAACTTTACAATTTTGACTATGGCTATTTTTTGGTAATCTTGCTGTTGATGTTCATTCCGGCGACTATGAAAGCGATTCTTTTTTATCTTATCGTAGACATATCGTCGGATAAAGGACTAAAAATCAGCCAACCTTTTAACGAGAATGTAAAAAACTTCATTGTTAAATCGACTTATCTAGCGTTCGGAATTGGCATGTTTACTTTATGGGGAATGGGAAATACCGAACACCTGGCTTCACAAGGAGTTTCAATGCCAAATATACAGCAACTGAATTTTGACGGAGGCGATGTTTGGCTGTTTATGGGTGTGATATTACTAATAATCGTACAGATGTTCAAAAAAGGAATCGAACTACAAACCGAAAACGAACTAACCATTTAAGCCATGCCGATAATTGTAAATCTTGACGTAATGATGGCCAAACGAAAAATGTCATTGAACGAGCTTTCCGGAAAAGTAGATCTAACACTCTCCAATCTATCCATATTAAAAACCGGAAAAGCGAAAGCAATACGTTTCAGCACACTTGAAGCAATATGCAAAGTACTTGAGTGCCAGCCAGGCGATATACTTGAATATACCGAAAGAAAGTAATGTAAATTAGCTTTTATAAACCCGACAATACTTTTAGTCGGGTTTACTTTTCTTATTATATAATTGTTAAAGTTTTTTGATGCAATTTTCATAAAACATTCATCTGCAACAAAATAAAAAACTCTCCATTCATTATTTTAAATTATGCCGGATTTATAGTAAAAATACTACACTCATCAAACAGATAATATCCTACATTTGGCACGCAATTACAAAAAATATTAACCCATAACTAGCGTAACCCAAAAGCTTTACGAGTAGGAAATCAAATCACAATGAAACAATTTTACCTTTTTGCCTTACTGTTATTAGGCTTAAACTCTTTTGCACAGAGTTACACTTTTACTTACTACAATACCAATTCGGGATTGCAGTCAAACAACGTCAACGACTTTAAAATATCGGCAACCGGAACGATTTGGATTGCGACCGGCAGCGGGCTTTCAAGGATGGTTGGAACTACAATTACAAATTACAACACCGAGAATTCACAAATCCCTTATGACGGATTAAATAAAATTGCGGTAAGCCCGAACAATACTGTTTGGATGTCAACCTATCAGGTAGGTATCATCCGCTTTGTGAACAATACATTTACGAGTTACACTATGGCAAATTCAGCTATTCCAAGCAATGTCATTAACGGAATCGCAACCGACAGTTCAAATAATATCTGGGTAGCTACTCCATCCGGACTTTCAAAATTCAACGGAACAACATGGACAACTTACACCACTTCAACAAATGGTTTTGGCTTTTCAAATGATGTGAGTTCAGTATTTACCGATGGCGCTACTGTTTACTACTCGGCTGGAAATGTTTTGTACAAATTATCCGGAACAACATTTACCCTGCTTACAGACGGTGCTTCTAAAATCGTTGGTGTTGCAGGAGGCAAGGTTTACCTGAGTACTGGCGACGGATTGATAGTATATACCAGCCCTAATGATATGGAAGCCTATTGGACAAACAATTCTTGCCTTGCTGATTGCGGAATTAACGCGGCAGATATTGACGAAAACAATAAAGTTTGGTTAGGATTATACGGAGCGTGCAACGATGGGGGCGTTCAGCGTTTTTCGGATTGTGTGACCTATACCAATGAAAACTCTCAGTTACCGGATCATAACATTACATCAATAGACGTAATTGATTCTAACGTAATCTGGATTGGAACACAAGAAAACGGACTTGTAAAGATGACGCTTACAGATACACCAAACTGTAACCCGCCAACGAACTTCTCGTCAACCAACGTAACACACAATTCTGTTACATTGAACTGGTCGGCGCCAACACCTACACCAACAAGCTACAAATACCGCGTGAACAACTCTCCTCAAATGGGAGGCAATGAATACACAACAACATCGACATCTGTAACGGTAAACGAGCTTTATTCGAACGCTGATTACTACTGGTGGGTAAAATCAATTTGCGCAAATGGAGAAAGCGACTGGACATTGGGCGGATTTTTCGGAACGCTACAGTCACCTGCCAGCAACTGTTTTGCGATGGTTGCACCAGGAAAAGGAGAACAGACTTTCGCAATCAAACAAGACGGCTCATTATGGGGCTGGGGTATCAATTCTTCAAATCAGCTGGGTGATGGCACAACTACTCACAGAGCGATTCCAACCCGTATCGGTACATCTGTAAAGTGGAAAACAATATCAGCAGGAACGAACCACTCGCTTGCTATCAAAATTGACGGAACTCTTTGGGGCTGGGGCGTAAACAACTTTGGCCAGGTAGGTAATGGAACTAATACAAACGTAACCACTCCAACGCAAATCGGCACTGAAACCAACTGGATTGCCATTGCGACAGGTTCGGGCTTCTCGCTAGCCTTACGCGCAGACGGTACACTATGGAGTTGGGGAACAAATGACAAAGGACAGTTAGGATCCGGCACAACTACTTCGAGAAATGCACCTGCAAAGGTAGGAACTGCTACTGACTGGAAAGCTATTGCAGCCGGTTTTACACATAGCGTTGCTACTAAAACAACCGGAACATTATGGAGCTGGGGAGCTAACACCTTCGGACAAGTTGGTATCGGAACAAATACAAATACCGTATTGAACCCAACCCAAGTAGGCATCCTGACATCATGGAAAAACATTTCAGCAGGTAATAACTTTTCTGTTGCTACACAAAACACCAATACATTATGGACATGGGGTAATAATGAAAGTGGGCAACTTGGACATGGAAACACTCTAGATAAGAATGCTCCAACACAAGTTGGATCAGCAACTAACTGGAATTTTGTTTCAGCAGGATCCTACCATGCGGTAGCAACACGTACCTATGACGCGCTGTTCGGCTGGGGTTACAATTATGACGGCCAGGTAGGTAACGGAAACAATACAAATACACTTTCCCCAACTCTGTTGTTCAATAGCGCTTGGAAAAGTATTGGAAGCGGTGGATTGCACTCGGCTGCTGTTAACCAGGACGGCAACCTGTTCACATGGGGTAATAATGCGTACGGACAACTAGGAAACGGCACTATGGTGAACACTAACCAGCCAGCCGGTGCGCTTTTCTGTCCTGAAACCCTTAACTTGTGCCCTTCCCCAACCAACCTGACAATAAGCAATCTTGCTCCAATGTCGGTTAAGCTTAACTGGACGAATCCTTCACAGGCATTTTCAAACCATTACGTATACATCAGCACTGAAAATCAGCCATTAGGAAACGGATATGCATCTGTGAGCAATGGAAACTCAATTACCGTAAACGACCTGAACGTAAGCACTACCTACTACTGGTGGATACGCCCTACATGTTCAGATGTTTATGTTGCCGGAGGATCTTTTACAACACCTTACCAGCCTGACTGCTACCTTAGCTTGGGAAGAGCCGACACACATTCATTCGCTATAAGCGGTGACAACTACCTAATGGCATGGGGTTACAGCGGTAGCGCCCAACTTGGGGCAGGATCGAATTCGATCAACCCATGGCCTACGAAAATTGGAACTGCTACATGGAAAATGGCCGTAGGAAGCAGTCAACACTCGATAGGCATCCAGTCTGACGGTACGCTTTGGGCAACAGGAAACAACACTTACGGACAATTAGGCGATGGCACAAATACCAATAAAGCTTTTTGGACAAAAATCGGCACTGCCAGCGACTGGAAACAGGTAGCTGCCGGACAGTTAAGCAGTTTTGCTATTAAAAACGACGGCACACTATGGTCATGGGGTAATAATGAAAAAGGGCAAATCGGTGACGGAAGCCTTACCGACAGAAATATTCCGACAAAAATAGGAACAGCTAACAACTGGGTTGCCGTAGGTGGTGGAGCGAGTTACGCTATCGCAATGAAATCTGACGGTACATTATGGACGTGGGGATCTAATACTTCAGGGCCATTGGGAACTTCTGGAATCACTTTCTCTTATATACCTCAAAAGGTAGGAACTGACAACGACTGGAAGACGTTTGCTGCCGGAGCTGGTTTTGTACTGGCAGTGAAAAACGACGGACGCCTTTTTGCATGGGGTCTAAATTCTCAGGGAAGCCTTGGAATAGGAAGTACGCAGAACAAGTTTTCACCTACCCAGGTAGGAACGGCAACAAATTGGGATAAGGTTTACGCTAACTTTCATTCGGGTGCTATCACCACAACGGGCGACCTTTACATGTGGGGTGAAAATATGTACGGAGGCGTTGGAGACGGCACTGTCATTGACAGGTCTACACCTGTACAAATTGGAGCTGGAACTGTATGGAAATCACTTGGATTGGGTTATTTCCATACCATCGGACTAAAAGCAAACGGTTCGCTCATGGGTTGGGGCGTAAATCAAAACGGACACATAGGCGATGGTACGATCACAGACAGGCTTACTCCTGTGAGCATCAGATGTTCTTTCCAACTGAGCAATGACGATTTTCAAAAACCGGCCGATATCACACTGTACCCTAACCCGGTAAGATCTACTTTTAAAATCGATTATAAAGACGGAACAATTACTACAATGACAATTTATGATTCGAAGGGCTCAGTAGTTAAAAACATAAAATCTGGTTTCGATACGGAAATTAACATTTCAGAACTGATGTCCGGCGTGTATCTTTTACATATCACAAACGATAAAGGAAATTCAGTAACCAAGCGTATATTGAAAAAGTAAACCCATTTGATAATAATAAAAAACCGCAAATATTCACTTTGCGGTTTTTTTTATTTCCTATTTAAATATAAATCTTGAAACAAATTAGCTGATTTATAGACAAACCTGCGGATCATATATATAGCTATTAATGATTTTCAGAAAATACTACGGGAAATAAATATGGAAAAAAGTAAACTTTTCGGAATGAAAAAACATGTATCGATTATCTGCCTATGCCTGACACAGCATTTAATGTTTGCACAGGTAGAAAAAAACACTGCATTATATCAAACAATAATCTCAAAAGACAGTTTGCTTTTCAGTGTTGGCTTCAACAATTGTGATGTTAGCCAATTTGAAAAATTATTATCCGAAAATTTTGAATTCCATCACGACATAGACGGCATTTCTGACAAAAAGAAATTCGTCAGCGATTTAAAAAGCGGTTTGTGCGGCAATCCCGGCGGATATAAAGCCAGGCGTGAACTATTATCCCAAAACTCTAAAATATTCGCCCTATACAATAAAGGAAAAATTTATGGAGCTATCCAGGAAGGGATTCACCAGTTTTATGAAACACAAACCGGGCAGCCTGAAAGGTTTGGAAGCTCGGCAAGGTTTACTCACGTTTGGCTTATAGACAATAGCGACTGGAAACTTTCCAAATCGTACAGCTACGAACACATTACCAAAACCGTTACCAATTCGCCTTTATTTGACAACGATCCTGAAATTGAAAAATGGCTCAAAGAAAACAAAGTGCCAACTCTTGGAATCGGAACCATTAAAGATGGAAAACTCAATCAGGTAAAAGTTTTCGGATCGGTACATAATTCTATTTTCAATGTTGCTTCCCTGACCAAACCTGTAACAGCAATAGTGGCTTTAAAACTTGCCAATCAGGGAAAATTTGACCTGAATGAGCCACTTTATAAATACTGGACTGATCCTGATGTTGCAAAAGATCCGAGGAACAAAAAACTGACTACAAAATTAATTTTAAGCCACCAAACAGGATTTAAAAACTGGCGTTGGCTAAATGACGACCAAAAGCTCCATTTTGATTTTGAACCAGGCACAGGTTATCAATATTCGGGCGAAGGCTATGAATACCTGCGAAAAGCATTGGAAGCGAAATTCAAAAAACCAATGCAGCAACTTGCAGAAGAACTTCTTTTTCGCTCTCTAAAGATGAATGACACAAGGTATACGTGGGATAAAAGCATTGATATTTCAAGATATGCGACTAACTTTGATGAAAACGGAAAAGCTTATGAAACTGTAAAAAATGTAACTGCAAATGCTGCCGACGATTTATTGACGACCATTGAAGATTACGGAAATTTCCTTGTAAGCATAATGAATGGCAATTTGCTTTCTGAAAAGTTTTTTAACGAAATGGCAACTCCGCAAATAGCCAGTGAAAAAGGCAAGCATTTTGGTTTGGGTTTTGAAATTTATGATTTTGGGAACGGAGAATATGCTTTGGCGCACGGAGGCGCAGATTTTGGAGTGCGGGCAATTGTATTTATCTTACCGAAAACAAAACAGGGATTGCTGATTTTTACCAATTCCGATACAGGCGGAAATGTATATGAAACCCTCGTAAAGCATTATCTGGGCAATTATGGCCAAAAGATTATAGATATCGAAATGAAATAAAGCCTAAATTGGCGTATAATCAAAACATCGCTCCAAAGAAAAACAGTTACGTTTATGGCATCCAAAGCAGAAAATACAGCACGCATTTTTAAAACTTCTTTCGCAAGCGTTTACCCGCATTATATTACCAAAGCCGAGAAAAAAGGAAAGACAAAACAGGAAGTCGATCAAATTATTTTATGGCTAACCGGATATAATCAACAAAAACTACAACAGCAACTGGATGCGAAAATTGACTTTGAAACCTTTTTTGCACAAGCACCACAAATCAACCCGAATGTCACAAAAATCACCGGAGTAATTTGCGGCTATCGTGTTGAAGAGATTGAAGACAAGCTGATGCAACAAATCCGCTATCTGGACAAATTGGTTGATGAACTGGCGAAAGGAAAAGCAATGGAAAAGATTTTAAGGAGCTAAGGCATTGGAAATTCCGGGAAACGTTCCGGCATCTGTCATCAGCATAAAAAAATAACTTTTATACATTTAGCATTCATCATCAAAATATCAATTATGACTTTAATCGCAATCTTTTTCCCATTCGTATCGTTCCTTTTAAGAGGACGGATTCTAACCGGGATCATTTGCCTGATTTTGCAAATCACTTTAATCGGATGGATTCCCGCCGCAATATGGGCCGTTATCTCATTGCAAAACGCAAGGGCAGACAAACGCAATAAGAAGCTGATAAAAGCAATGAAAGCAAAATAACATTCAATGACTGACTTTTTATCATTTGATAAATGCCGTGCGGTTTAGATTTCCGACATTTGTATAAAATCAAACGATATGAACTGGATTCTCTTAATCATTGCAGGAATATTTGAAGTCGCATTTGCCGCATGCCTCGGAAAAGCGAAGGAAACTACGGGAAACGAAATGTATTTGTGGTATTTGGGATTTTTTATCTCGCTTTCCATCAGCATGGCATTATTGGTAAAAGCTACACAAACATTGCCCATCGGAACAGCTTATGCGGTTTGGACCGGAATTGGCGCGGTTGGAACAGTATTGGTCGGGATTTTCGTTTTTAAAGATCCTGCGAATTTTTGGCGGTTGTTTTTCATTACAACGTTAATAGGCTCGATAATCGGATTGAAAGCGGTTTCGCATTAACAGCTTTTGAAAATATTTTCCCAAAATAGAAGTGAGCAGGATGAAATGTAGTGAAAACCTGAGAAAACACGGTTAGATTAAAAAAAACCGCCCTCTACAGGACGGCCTTTTTCAACTACTAACTAAATTATTCTTTTATAATCTTAATGGTTTTTATCTGGTTATCCGCATTGACTTTTACTAAATATGTTCCTGCTGAAAGTTGGGACATGTCAATTTGAGAATTGGATGTATTCAGTATTTTAGCATAAACCTTCTGCCCTATCAGATTAAACACTTCAACGTTTGTTATGGCTGCAGCAGTTGAAAGTTGCAATACATCTTTTACCGGATTTGGAAATGAAACCAAATTTACCATCTCAAAAGTGGATACTGACAACAACGATTGGTCATACGCAGAAATCTTAAATGCGCCCTGTGCGCCAAATTTTCCAAAAGCGCGGATATACATAACATCACCCGGATTCATATCTGTCAAGGTAACGCTCGAATAGGAACCATTGCCGCTGTCGTCATCACAAACGTATTCAGCCAAATTGGAACAATCCCCCGCATAAATCTGCAAAACCGAATCGGTTAACTGCGGAATCGCCGTACTGCCACTTGGCCCCGTTTCAATGGTAATGCGCCCTGAAGCGGGAATCGCAACGGTGTACCAAACGTCTTTTCCTGCCTGGTTAAAAAACATATTCCCGCAGGTTGGATAAGGTATTTCAGTGCTTAAAGTCGCGCCTTCGCTGGTAGTAATCAGAGTACCGGTTTCAAAATCGCCTCCCGGAATCAGTGCTGTTGGATTTGCGCAACTGTCATTCGACGGAGGACAAATCGTATATGATATTGCCTGCAAAGTCGAAAAACAACCAGGATTATCATTATTTACTATTGTAAAAGTTACTGTTGTATAATCAACATAAGGCCCAAATTGGTACTCGCCCATACCGGCAGTTTGTGATGGATTACCTTGATCATCCGTGATTGTGACCGACTCTGCAGTCCCTAAACCAGTCATATGTATCGTTACCATAAAACCAGGATTGGGACAAATCAACTGTTGCGTATAATAATATGTAGCAGGTACGCACGACAAAGGACATTCTTCCTGTGTCATCTCATAACTTGTAAATGCACACGTTGGATCCGCTTCATTAGTAAGTGTAAGGGCTACCTGTGTCATGTTATCATAAGGCCCCATTATAAACTGTCCTGGTTCAGTTATAATCTGGGTCATATCTCCCACATTGTCAGAGACAATCAATGACTGCGCTGATCCCATTTCATAAAGAGTTGTATAGATTAAGAATTTATCACCTTCTGAACAATCCGGAACCACTTCATATACTGCTATAGGTTGCATACAATCGTCAAGAGTCCAACTCAAGGTAAAGTTTCCGGTTTCGCCGTTGGTACCGTCAACCACCCAATAAAAAGTCTGGGTAGATCCCGAATCATTTACTAGCGTATAGGTAGCCAAGTCATTTTCTTCGCACATAACAACCCAATTTTCGTTACAATCTCCTACGAGCGCGGTTACGATCGCATCGAAATCTGTTTCCGTTAACCCGATGGTCAAGGTATGTAAATTAGGCACATCAAAAACATAATAGACATCCCCCGATTGGCCATTCCAACTGCACACCGGAAAATTCTGATTGGTAGAATTAAGAGTTGTGCCGGATATTGGTGATGTTAGTCCGGTTAAATTAATGGCATTCACGCAAAAGTCGTTCGAAGGCGCACAAAAAAGGCTGGTTTTTGGCGCACTCATCCTTACGCAATTAAAATTCTGATCGCTTCTTACGAAAAACTGAACGTTTGTGCCGTTTGGATAGGGTCCGAATGTAACCGTACCCAGATCAGTAACATACTGTGCTTCGAGTCCATAATTATCCGATACAGTTACTGATTGTGCATCACCCATACTGGTCACATCAACAATAACCAGGAATTCCTCAGTAATACTGCAATCCGACATTACCATATAATTAGCGTTTGGCGGAGTGCAGATATTCTCCATTATATTTAGCGTATACTCCACCGTTTCGGTTGGAGGCGCACATGAAATCACCAGATAATAAGTCGTTCCCTGCGTTACTGAAAATCCTTCTATATCCATCGTTTCGTCAAGAATCTCCTGATTTGTAATTCCCGCAAGGCAGTTCTGACCAATGTCGTCGCATGAGCCATAAACAAACATACCGACATCGCGCACATTTGTTGATAAATAGAAATTAATTGAGCCTGTAAATGTGGCGGTATAAGCATAAACAACATCATTTCCGTATAAAAAGCTAGTAAAATAAGAACCGCAGGAATTACCTGGTGCTCCTTGATAATTGTTTTCATAATTACCGGTATCATCGGTATGGCTATAGGGCAATGTTGGGATAATAATGGGATCCGAACACAAGCTACCTTGACTAAACACACTTGTAACAGTTATGAAAAGAAGCAAGATTAATAAAGTAAATTTTTTCATGTTATATGGTTTATAGTTTTTCCAAATGTATGCCATGCCTTGCTATCAAGGCTCATTTTGAGCGTGACAAAGTGTGACTGTAGCGTGACTAAATTGGAAAAAAGATCTGAATATCAGAGTGACCTCAGATAATCATATAGGTTTGCATCGGTGGGCAGGCTCATTTTCGAATATACCCTTTCCTTGCGTTTGCGGCAGGAATCCTGTGTAATGTTGAGCATTGATGCAATCTCTTTAGTACTCAGGTTCATATACCGGTAGCAGATATACCTGATATCATTTGTGTTTAGTGATGGATGTTTGGTTTGTAATTTATTGAGGAAACCCTGGTTTACTTCTTCAAAATGCTTGATGAAATTTTCCCATTCATTATCGGCTTTTATCTGGTTTTTTAGTGACTGCATATGCGTCAGCAGCGATTTGTCTTTGGCTACTTGGGGAAGGCCGGATAGCTCGGTAAGAATCTCTTCTATTATCTCATTCCGCCCTGCCAGGTACAATGCTTTTGCCGACAGTTTCCTATTTTTCAATTCGACTTCGTTTCGCAGCTTTTCCTCTTGTAACAAGGCGACTGTTTTAGTTTCATTAAAATGCTTCTCTAACAGCAATAATTCCCTTTTTTCATTTTCCAGCTCTAGCGCGAGGATTTGCTCATTACGCTCGGCAATCAATTTTTTCTGCTTATGCTTGAGCGACACATTGCGCACGAGCCAAATAACAAGCCCGAGGATAATAACAATAAACAACAAAGCCGAATAGAATATCTTCCGTTCACTCATCAGTTTGGCTTCATTAAGTGTTGCTTTGTTTTTATAATTCTGTAGTTCAAATTTTACTTTGCTGTTTTCATACAACCTTTGATTTTTCTTTTCATTTAACATTGCAGTAGTAGTAAATACTGAATCCTTGTATTGAAGAGCCCGCTTCAGCGTTCCATTTTGGATGTTAATCTCAGTCAGGAGTTTAAAAAGCTTAATCTTTCCCTCTAGGTTAGGTTCCTTGTCAAATGCTTTACTGATGTATACCGAAGCCATTTCGAGCTTGCCCTCTTTGAGATAAGATTCGGCAATAATGGTCATCAATGTAACATCAATACGATAAAAATTCAGCTTGTCAGGACTCGATAATAGTTTTAATGCCAGCTCTCTTGCAGCGGACACGTTCCCATCAAATAAATAACAATTTGCCAGTCCCACCTGAGCCGTGAACAGGTTACGGTCTTTTGCCAGTAAAACCAGAGCTTCATCAAAGTAGGTCCGTGCCAACTTATAGTCTTCGGTCAGTATGGCGAGATTCCCTAAATTAATTGCGGCAACACCTTTCGGAACGAAATTCTTGGTATAGTCTGCTATTTTATATACTCTTTTAAAATAATCATCTGCCTGCGCATACTTTTTTTCTTCTGAATAAATGATAGCAATATTATTGAGTACCGTGATTTCATCCTGAGGCTTCAATTCCCTGAGTGCTAATGTATAGGCCTGAAGGAAAAAATTGAGTGCTTCGCCATACTCTGATACGCGATAGTAAACATTCCCCAAACTGTTCAACGCCAGGAATTCTTGTTTGCTCCAACCATTTTTTTGTGCAAGGTTACGAACTTGCGAAAGCGTTTCGAGAGATCGGGTAAGCTCGTTCTTGTTGAGTGCCTTGATTCCTGACTCAATCATGCGATCGCATTCGGCCTGAGTATTCCCTTGTGAAAATACATGGCTGAAATACAGCATCACCACTGTAAAAAACAAAAACCTGAGTAATGAATATTTATTACGCATAAATGGCATATATGGTATTGTTCTTCAAATATAAGGAGAAAGGAGAAAATTGGAAATCCAGCTGAAAAAAACTCTTTATTAAACGTTACAAATCATCAAACATTGATTTTTGTTCCGCTTGCTTTTCGGGAACCCGAATTGAAATCCCCAGCTTTTTATTTATGCGTTCTATGAAATAGGTTGCAAGCAACGGCGATTCCAGTTCAATATTCTGATGCACAAAGAAATACAGTTTTTGTAAACCTTGCGAACGCCAATTTGCAATACGCTCAATCCAGTCGTCGAGCCTTCCCTTATCGGACGCGTCATTTGCGCCAACATATCGCACGAATGCAACCGGGCTTGTCAACCGCATATGAAGCATATCGCGCCTTCCGGCAGTATCTACAATAATATTTGCCATTTCGTGGCTTTCGAGCAAATCACAGTAAGCGTTTAAAACTTCAGGATCGCTGAACCATTCGTTGTTGCGTACTTCAACGCCAAGCGGAACGCCTTTTGGAAATTCATTCAGTGCTTTTTTCAATCGGTCGAAATCTTTTGGTTTGAAATTATCGTGCAATTGCAAAAATGCCATTCCGAGTTTACCATCGAAATTACTGATCGCGTTGCAAAAAGCATCAACCGGCTCTTTTACATCGATCAACCTTTTAAAATGGCTGATTGTATTGGTTAGTTTCGGAAAGAACTTAAAATCTTCAGGCGTTTTGTTTTTCCATGTTTCAACCTGCTGCCATGACGGCATTCCGTAAAAAGTCGCGTTCAGTTCGATTGAATTGAACTGCGTGGAATAGTAAGCCAACTCATCTTTTGTGCCCCGCGGATAAAAGCCTTTAAGATCCTGGCGGTTCCATTTTGCACAACCTACAGACGCCTCTAAAGGCGATTTATTTTTATGCTTGTTTAAAAGGATTTTTGTTTCTTTTGCGTCTTTTGGAAGGCTGAAATCAATGATTGAAGGATCTGGAACTTTTCCGAATTGCATGGCTTTTTTTATTTAGTATTGTCCTAAAATAATATGTACTATCATTAAATCTAAATCAAATATTAACAAAATATGTGGATTTACCCTATCAAAAAAAGCGGATTTTTTTATAGGGATAATGACTTTCCCATCCCCTGAAGGTAAGATACTATTTTCCCGGAATACTTTTCTACGGAAAAACCATCTTTTTTTTAATTTTTGAATAGCAAATTCATTTTACACATTATTTTAGGGAAATATTTTTTATTTAAAGATACTTAATTCTCCTTAAAATTGATCATAGCTGATACATGCCGGTACATTTCAGGCAATTCTTTTTGAAAAGTTTCAGGCGTTTCAAAAAAGTGTTCCAGGATTACGGCAATAAATTCAAAACGGTTCGTATAAGCATACTCGCGAAAATATTCCTTTTTTATAAGTTCGCTGTTCATCGCTTCGTCATCAAGGTATTTGACAATTTTTTCGAATTCATCGTAAAAAATCGACATGCTCGGCGTATTCACTTTCATTGCATTCCAATGCAAAACATGTGAGAATTCATGCAGCCCGAGATTGATATTGTCGTTATCGGTTTGATGTCCGAGCAGAAAATCTTTCCAAGAAAAAACGACAGCTTTCATCATCGGGTTGAACTCGCCTTTATGATATTGCTCGTTTTGGCGCGAGTAAAATACTTCGGGATAAATTATAATTTTATTGAAACTTGAAACCTGATAATCCCTGATTCCGAAGCTCAGCATTACATAAGTGCCGGAGATTAATGCTTTCATTCCGCCCGTCACTTCCAGGCCTTCTTTTCCGACAAACTCATAATTCTCGATAAATGACTTGACACGGTGCTCGAAATACTTTTTCCGTTTTGGAGTAAGTCGCCTATAAAACGTAAATTCTTTTTCTAAAAACTGTTTCTGTTCCTTTGTAAGCCTTTTCGGAATCGGATGAAAATAAAGATATAGCGGTTTGTTAAATGCATACACATAACCACTCTCGAATATATCGAAAATCTTTTTTGCAATAAAAATGCCTGCCAAGGCATAAGCGATGTAAAGAAAAATCATAGAGTGTCAGATTTCTCAAATATACATTTCATTAGCTATTATTACCAATAAAACCTTGACTTTTCATTAAAAGTTTCTGTATTGAAGACTTGCTATGTAATTCTCTAAAGCTCGGCTAAAAACCAAACCCTGAAGAAAAAGCTAAAGTAAATTTCGCTTTATGTGCCACGATGAGGAATGCGCTGCACTGCGTTCCGCGCTTCCTCCAAAGCTCCGCTTTGAAAGACAAAACCCAAAAAA
>CAZSDN010000002.1:17520-37430 GCA_964605595.1 uncultured Flavobacterium sp.
CACTGCGTTCCGCGCTTCCTCCAAAGCTCCGCTTTGAAAGACAAAACCCAAAAAAAGATATGAAAGTAAACTTTCTATCTTTTTTTGGGTTTTGTCTTATTCGTGACCACGAGAGGACTCGAACCTCCATCATCAGAACCGGAATCTGACATTCTATCCATTGAACTACGCAGCCTTTTTATATTTTGGATTGTTCGATTATTTGATAGTTCGAAAGATCAAATTATCTACCAATCTAACTTTTGGCTACGTCAACAACTTTTTAACGATTGAAGAAATTACTTTTCCTTCAGCGGTTCCGCCAAGTTGTGCCGATGCCAATCCCATTACTTTTCCCATTGATGCGATTCCTGACGCTCCTGTCTCGGCAATGATTTTTGCGATAATAGCTTCTACTTCAGCTTCAGAAAGCTGTGCGGGAAGGAATTTTTCAATTACTGCAATTTGAGCAAGCTCAGGCCCGACAAGATCAGGTCGGTTTTGCTCGGTGAAAATGCGCGCGCTTTCTTTACGTGTTTTTACCAACCGCTGAAGTAGCTTTATCTCTTCATCCTCGCTTATCTCTTCCTTAGATCCTGAAGCGGTTTGCGCAAGCAGAAGTTCTGATTTGATTGAACGCAGTGCTTCAAGCGCTACGGCATCTTTTGCTTTCATGGCGGTTTTGATTTCCTCCATGATTTGTGTTGCTAAACTCATATATTGATTTTTGAAAAGTCCAAAATTTTGCTGCTGCGAATTTAAAACAAATTTACGGTAATTCCCAACGCATCTTGCTATCGTTTTGGAACAAAAAATAACCCGGAGACAAATAGTTCCGGGTTACTTAAAAATTGGTTGAGTTAGCTAATCTACGTTGTCATGCAGGAATGAATTATTCGACCGCAACTGCATATCGTCGTTGCTGTCAGTCCCTAATGATGTACGCGATTTGTTATTGTTTGCCGGTGTTCCGGAGATGTCGATCCCGAGTCTCTTGTAAGCCGGCTCTTTTTCCAGTTCTTCCATGCGGGATGGATTATTGTGGAATTTATAATTGAATTCTTTTAGTTTTCTTCTTCTTTCATCCGCACGAAGCCTTGATGCTTCTTCAATTGACATTTCGGTTGGCGAAATGCTTTCAAAGTTGTTGAATTCAGGAGCGAAATCAAGCTTTTTCATCGTGATATTCAACTCTTCATTTTCAGGCTCGGCAACTTTTGCAACCGGTTTTGAATCCAAAAGCGAGTTTTCTACTTCCATATATTCTTCAAGCGAATAACGGATCACGCCATTTTCATTCAATTCAGTCACCGGAACAACCTGAACCGGTTCGTTTACTTTGATATCGCGCGTTTCAGGAGTTAATTCAAAAAAGAATTTATTTTCATCAACCGCTGGAACCGTATCTGTTTTCGGAACTGACAAATCAAATGAAAAACTGATCTGCTCTTCTTCTTTAGCGACAAATTTTGGTTCTTTAACAACAATTTCCTTTACTTCTGGCGTTGTGAAAAAAAACTGTTGCGAAGGTTCAGGAGAGACGATTTCAAAAGTCACTTCAAGATTTTTAATAAATTCGGTTGTTGGAACCAGATTGTATTCAAATTTTGGTTCCTCGCGGATAGTTTCAACCTGAAATATTTCTTCAGCAACTGGCTCAACGATGTCTTCCATCAGATCATGAACGATCTTTTCTTCGGAAACCGGTGCTGACGGCGCAACCACTTCTGTAAATTCGAATGACGAAACAACTTTTGGCGTCAGGTTATGAACGATTGACTGGTCGCCTTCAAGCGCGTGGATTATTTTTTTAGGTTCGGTATTTACAATCTCATTTTGCTGTTCAACGTTGAATCCCGTTGCAATAATTGTAACGGCAATCGCGTCTCCAAGGCTTTCATCCTCACCAACACCCATAATGATGTTTGCGTTGAAACCGGCTTCTAATTGGATATGGTCATTGATTTCACCGATCTCATCGATAGTAATTTCACTGGTTCCGGAAACGATAAGCAACAATACGTTTTTGGCTCCTGTGATTTTATTATCGTTCAACAAAGGCGAATCCAATGCTGAAATAATCGCTTCTTTTGCACGGTTTTCCCCATTTGCCAACGCAGATCCCATGATCGCGGTCCCGCTGTTCGACAATACGGTTTTGGCATCTTTCAAATCGATGTTCTGGGTGTAGTGATGCGTAATAACTTCGGCGATGCCGCGTGAAGCCGTTGCCAAAACTTCATCAGCTTTGGAGAAACCTGCTTTAAAGCCAAGATTTCCGTAAACTTCACGAAGTTTATTGTTGTTGATTACGATTAATGAATCAACTTGTTTCCTTAAGCGTTCAACACCATTTAAAGCCTGATCCTGGCGTACTTTTCCTTCAAATTGGAAAGGAATGGTAACGATGCCCACGGTCAGTATGTCTCTTTCTTTTGCCAATTGTGCAATTACGGGAGCAGCTCCGGTTCCGGTTCCGCCGCCCATTCCGGCAGTGATGAACACCATTTTGGTATTGCTGTCGAGCATCTTTTCAATGTCGGAAATACTCTCTATGGCCGACTGCTGTCCAACTTCAGGATTGGCACCTGCGCCAAGGCCTTCGGTAAGGTTCACACCCAATTGGATTTTGTTAGGAACAGGGCTGTTTTGCAATGCCTGTGAATCTGTGTTGCAAACGATAAAATCCACGCCTTTTATCCCTTGCTTAAACATATGGTTTATGGCATTACTTCCGCCGCCGCCAACACCAATAACTTTAATTACATTTGATTGGTTTTTTGGTAAATCAAATGAAATACTTCCAAAATCTGAGTTGCTTGTCATACTATTTGGTTTTATTATTCTTGTGCTTATCTCTTTCTTTTCTAATCCCCCCGTTATTCTGCGTTATCAAGGAAATCCCTGATCTTGTCTACATATTTATCAAAAAATGACCTTCTGATTTTTGTTTCCGTGGATTCTTGTGCCTTTGCCGCTTTTGATTCAAACGACTCAATTTCAACAGGAACTTCTTCAGGAATATACTCCTGTTGCACAGGAATCACAGGCTGTTCTCTATAAACTACTTTTACAGACTCTTGGACTGCTTCAATTTTTACTGCACTTTGTGTGGTATTCAGTATTGAATTCATCACTAAACCAACTGCCGTCGCATAAAGCGGGCTTGAGATTTCCTCATCTGAATTTCCTGCCAGATGTTCATTCGGATAACCAATCCTGGTATCCATTCCTGTGATATACTCAACCAATTGCTTGATGTGTTGCAATTGTGCGCCACCTCCGGTTAGAACAATTCCCGCAATTAATTTCCTTCTTGGGTCTTCATGCCCGTATGCTTTTATTTCGGCAAAAACCTGCTCGATAATTTCCACCACACGGGCATGAATTATTTTCGAAAGGTTTTTCAATGAAATCTCTTTTGGCTCTCTTCCGCGTAATCCCGGGATAGAAACGATTTCATTGTCTTTGTTTTCACCAGGCCACGCTGAGCCGAATTTCACTTTCAGCAATTCTGCCTGTTTTTCTATGATTGAACATCCCTCTTTGATGTCTTCTGTAATTACATTTCCTCCAAAAGGAATTACTGCGGTATGGCGAATGATTCCGTCTTTGAAAATTGCCAAATCTGTCGTTCCGCCTCCGATATCAATCAGTGCAACTCCAGCTTCTTTTTCTTCCTGGCTTAGAACGGCATCTGCGGAAGCTAGCGGTTCAAGTGTTAATCCTGAAAGTTCAATTCCGGAGCTTTGGATACATCTTCCTACGTTTCTGATGGAAGAAGCCTGGCCTACAACAACGTGAAAACTTGATTCAAGCCTTCCGCCGTACATGCCGATTGGCTCTTTAATTTCAGACTGTCCGTCGATTTTAAATTCCTGTGGCAAAACATGGATGATTTCTTCACCCGGAAGCATTGCCAATTTATGTACTTGATTGATTAACAAGTCTATGTCTTTATCGCCAATCACTTCTTCCGGATTGCTTCTGGAGATATAATCGCTATGCTGAATGCTTCTGATATGCTGCCCGGCTATTCCTACGACAACATCTTTGATTTTATATCCTGAATCGGCTTCAGCTTCAGCAACAGCTTGCTGTATGGACTGAATCGTTTGAGTAATGTTGTTTACTACGCCACGAGCAACGCCAAGGCTTTTTGATTTTCCGACACCCAAAATTTCCAGTTTGCCGTACTCATTTTTCTTGCCAATCATGGCAACAATTTTAGTTGTTCCAATGTCTAAACCGACAGCAATATTCTCTTTTTCCATACTCATTTATTTTGTGCATACCACCTGTTGCGTAAACTTCAGGTTGATTCTTTTGTACTTGTTTATCAAACTATCCTGAACGGCTTTTTGAAAAAAAGCTTTGTAATTATTGAATTTCTTTTCCATATTTACCGTTTTGCCGAATTCTATGTCATAATCAAAATTCCGATTCATCATCATCAGGCTTCCGCTGGGCAAAATTTCGACACCGATGATGTTCTTTTTCAAAAAATCATCGTCATGGATAAACCGAAATAATTTGCATAATTCTGTACTGTTTACCTTTGCTGTTTCTCCAGTAACAAGCGGAACTCTTGCGGCATGGATCTCGGACAACGGCATTGTATTCCCTTCATAATCAACATAAAAAGAACCACCTTCGCCCACAACCCTTGCAATAGGAGTTTTTTGTTTGACAACAGCCTTTAGCACACCATTTATACCAACAAAAACTTCTGATTTTTCAATCATCTCGTTTGCGTTGATAGATTTCTCCAGTTTATTCAAATCTAATTTATCTTTTTGTATGCTTTGCGCATGCTGATTATTTTCTATCAACAATTTATTAACCGTCTCACTGGTTATGAAACGCGCTTCATTGCCGGTAAAAACCACTTCGGCCCGAGTGAGTTTTCGCTGTCCGTTTCGTTGCAGCGTAAAAGAATACAATGCTCCTAGTCCCAATATTATCAAGGCAAGCCGTATATTCAACCAAACACTTTTCCAGTTAATTTTTTTCATGCAGTGCCTTTTTTACAGATGCTACCATTTCGCCAATATCGCCCGCGCCGATTGTTATAAAAACTGTTGCGCCGCTTTTTAAAATCGTAGGAATTAAATTTTCTTTAGAAACTAATTTTTTATCTGAATTTGTCATTTTCGACAGCAGCCAATCTGAATTTACACCTTCAACAGGAAGTTCTCTTGCCGGATATATATCCAGCAAAACCACTTCGTCAAATTTGGAAAGGCTTTCAGCAAAACCATCAATAAAATCTTTGGTCCGGCTGAATAAATGCGGTTGAAAAACAGCTAACTTTTTCCTTTCCGGATATAATTCTGAAACCGCCTGATGCACAGCATTTATTTCGGTCGGATGATGTGCATAATCATCTATATAAACCAGATTCTGCTCCTTGATCTGATAGGAGAAACGCCGCTTGATCCCTCTGAAGGATAATAAAGCTTTGACAATGTCCTCGGTTGGGGTGCCGTAAGTTTTAGCCATTGCCAAAGCCATTATCGCATTCGTCAGATTGTGTTTTCCCGGTAATCCGAACCGGATATTTTTTATTGTTTCCGACGGCGTCTGCACGTCAAAAACATAATCGCTGTTTTCGATCCTGATATTGAAAGCTTTGTATTGCGCCTCTTCGTTTACGGCAATTGAAATTCCGTTTAACGGCAATCCTTTTGCAATAAACAGTTTCGATTTATCTTCCAATTTATCGGCAAACTCTACAAACGATGCTTCTATCGAAGCGCTATCGCCATAAATATCCAGATGATCCGCATCCATTGATGTGACGCAGGCAATATTTGGATGAAGATGCAAAAACGACCGGTCAAATTCATCAGCTTCTACCACGGTTACGGTTTTCCCGTTTCCGATGAGATTGGAATTGTAATTTTCGACAATTCCGCCTAAAAAAGAAGTCACATCGGCACCACTTTCATAAAGGATATGGCCAAGAATACTTGACGTTGTTGTCTTTCCATGCGTTCCCGCAACTGCAAAACAAAATGTATCTTTTGTGATAATCCCGAGAACTTCTGCACGTTTTTTAACTTCATAATCCCTTTCGAGGAAATAATTCCATTCGGAATGGGTTTTCGGAACTGCCGGCGTAATTACGACCAACGTATTTTCCAGGTAAAAATCTTTTGGAACTTTACTGATATTGTCATCAAAATGAATGTCGATCCCGCTTTCTATAAGTTCATTTGTAAGCGTTGTCGGGGTTTTATCATAACCGCATACATTTTTACCAAGCGTTTTGAAATAACGTGCCAAAGCACTCATCCCGATACCGCCGATGCCGATAAAATAAACATTATGTATTTGATCTAATTTCATTTTGTCTAACTATGAATGAGCAATGACGAACGCCTCGTTTGACGTTTGTCGTTTGACATTCGACTTATCTGATTAATTTTACAATTTCATCAACGATATCTTTCGTAGCGTTGACTTTTGCCAGTTTTTGGATATTTTCTGATAATTCATTCTGCAGATTTTCATCTGAAATTAAATTATTGAATAGCTCGGCGAACTTTGTATCAAGTTCTGATTCTTTAATCATCAACGCACCTTTTTTATCGACTATCGATTGGGCATTTTTGGTTTGATGGTCTTCGGCAACGTTGGGCGACGGAATAAAAATTACCGGTTTTCCTACAAGACACAATTCTGAAACCGATGACGCGCCTGAACGCGAAATCACAACATCCGCGGCAGCATAAACCAGATCCATCCTGTCAATGAACGACAAAACCTGAATGTTTTCATTATCAGAAAAATGTTTGTATTCTTCGTAATAAAACTTTCCGCATTGCCAGATAACCTGGATGTTTTGCGATGAAAAATTTACGGTTTCTTTCGTAATCAGCTGGTTGATCCTGCGTGAACCAAGGCTTCCGCCAAGAACCAGTAAAACTTTTTTATCTTCGGAAAGTTTAAAATAGTCCCTTGCTTCTTTTCTTTTATCTTTTACATCGATCAAATCCTGACGGACGGGATTTCCTGTGAATACGATTTTGTGCTTAGGAAAAAAACGCTCAAGATTTTCGTAAGCGACACAAATCCTGTTTGCCTTTTTACTCAGCCATTTGTTTGTAATTCCGGGGAACGAATTTTGTTCCTGAATCACTGTCGGGATTTTTACCATGGAAGCAACACGCAACAAAGGCCCGCTTGCAAAACCTCCGGTTCCTATGACAACATTGGGTTTGAAATTGGAAATAATTGTTCTTGATTTCAATAAACTACTAAGCAATTTTACTGGAAAAAGCGTATTGTCAAACGTCAATCTTCGTTGGATTCCGGCAATCCACAATCCTTTGATCGGATAACCGGCTTGGGGAACTTTTTGCATTTCCATTTTATCGTTTGCACCGACAAACAGGATTTCGCAATCCGGAAAACGTGATTTCAATTCATTCGCAATAGCGATTGCCGGGTAAATATGCCCACCGGTTCCGCCTCCGCTCAATATGAATTTTAGTTTTGCCATTATCTTTTGTTTCGGACAGCGTCCATTGGATTTGACGTATCAGTTATTGAATAATTATTTTCTGTTGCTAATGCTGGTTCGTTAAATCCTTCGTTTTCTGCTTCAGCATCTTCCTGTAATTGTTTGTCGATTAATTTTTGGAGTGCAAGATTACGCTGCTCTTTTTCTTCGAGTTCCTGTGCGATTTCTTCTTCTTTTTTGGTTACGCTGATGATAATTCCAATGGCGACACAAGTCATCCAGATCGAACTTCCACCGCTGCTTATCAGCGGCAGCGTTTGCCCGGTAACCGGAAGCAGTTTTACCGCAACGCCCATATTGATAAGCGCCTGGAATATTATCGGAAATCCCAATCCAACTACCAATAATCTTCCGAAAGGGGAATTTGCTTTGTGCGCGGCTACAATAAACCTGAAAAACAGAAGCAGGTATAACATCAATACGCCGAAACCTCCGATTAATCCATATTCTTCAACAATAATTGCGAAAATAAAATCGGATGATGATTGAGGAAGGAAATTTTTCTGTACACTTTTTCCGGGGCCTAAACCATAAACGCCACCGGTTGCGATTGCTGTTTTTGCCTTTTCGATCTGATAATCTTCGTCGGAAGTTTCCCTGTTAGGATTATCGGTAAAAAAATTCTCGACACGGTTTTCCCATGTTTTTACCCGCCCGAAAATTTTCGGTGTGTTTTCCGGATTGGTTTTCTCGAGGATTTTGGCCGTAATTATGAATAAGGTAAAAATTGCCAGTCCGATCCCGAGAATCATCGCAATATATTTTATCGAATAATTCCCTATGAATGCCAGCATTAAAACCATTGAAAAAATGAGAGCGGCGGTAGAAAAGTTATTGGGTAAAATGAGTGCCAGGGTTATTCCGACCGGAATCCACAATTCAATAAACGACGATTTGAATGACAAGGGCTCGGTTTGCGTTTTAGACAAATAGCGGGCAACATAAATCATCAATACGATTGAGGCTAAAGCCGAAGTCTGAAAAGAAATCCCTACAAACGGCACTTGGATCCATCGTGTTGCGCTTCCTTGTTCTACTCCAAAAAACAATGTGTATCCGAGTAAAATCCAGATAACCGGAAGTGCAATCCGTGAAATTCCGCGAAAATAATGATACGGAACTTTTTGTACGTTATATAAAATAAAAAATCCAAAAATGATATGAATGGCGTGTTTCAGCAAATAACCCAGCGTATTTCCTGATCCGTGGTTCATGTAAGCCAAATTACTGCTTGCGCTAAAAACAGGCATAAACGAGAACATAGCCAATAAGGCCATGAATGACCAAATGCCTTTGTCTCCTTTTAAACTGCCTAGTAATTTTTTCATTTTATTGGGTTGTGTTGAGAATTTTACATCTCTTTATAAATTCTGAACTGCATGTTTAAACTGTTTGCCGCGGTCTTCATAATTCTCGAACAAATCAAAACTCGCGCAAGCAGGCGAAAGCAAAACCGCATCGCCGCGTTCGGCCAGTTTTTGCGATGTGCGCACGGCATCACTCATATTGGCGACTTCAACCATAACATCTACAACATTTCCAAACGCATCGATTATTTTGCGGTTGTCAACGCCAAGGCAAACGATCGCTTTTACTTTTTCGCGCACAAGCGGCATTAGCTCGGCATAATCATTTCCTTTATCGACACCGCCGACAATCCAAACAGTTGGAACAGTCATGCTGTCTAAAGCAAAGAATGTCGCGTTGACGTTAGTTGCTTTTGAATCGTTGATATATTGAACATTCTGGATTTTCAGCACTTTTTCCAAACGATGTTCCACACCCTGAAAATTAGAAAGGCTCTCACGGATGGTTTGCTTCCTGATTTTCATCAATTGCGCGACAGAAGCGGCTGCCATTGCATTTTTTATATTGTGTTTTCCTTCGAGTGCTAAGTGGCTTGTATCCATTGTGAATTCTTCGTCTTTAATGTTAATTTTCATTGTTTTGTCGTTTAGTGATGCTCCGTTTCCTAATTCCTTCAAAATTGAAAAAGGTATTTTTTGCGCTTTGGTTGTATTGTTCTGAAGCCATTCGGTTATGGCTTGGTCATCATCATCATAAATCAGGTAATCGTTTTCATCCTGGTTCCTTGTAATCCTGAATTTTGATGCGATGTAATTTTCATATTTGTAATCGTACCTGTCAAGATGATCGGGGCTAATATTCGTAATTACGGCGATATGCGGCCTGTAAGTAAAACTTCCGTCGAGCTGAAAGCTGCTTAGTTCCAATACATACACATCGAATAAATCATCGGCTACCTGCCATGCGAAACTTTTCCCGATATTGCCTCCAAGGCCAACATTCAAACCTGCAGATTTCAACAGATGATAGGTTAGCATCGTTGTCGTGGTTTTGCCGTTGCTTCCTGTAATCCCTATTGTAATTGCATTTGTTAGCGGCGCAGCAAACTCAATCTCTGAAACAACCGGGATCTTTTTCTCGATCAGTTTTTTTACGATTGGCGCTTTATCCGGAATTCCGGGGCTTTTCATTACAATATTGGCATTCAGTATCAAATGCTCGGTATGGGTTTCATCTTCCCATGGTATTTCATTAATTGTAAGAACTTCTTTATAGTTTTCTTTTATTTTTCCAAAATCAGAAACAAAAACCTCGTACCCTTTTTTCTTTCCTAAAATTGCAGTGCCAACTCCGCTCTCGCCTCCGCCAAGAATAACAAGCCTCTCCATTTACCTCAGCTTTAGTGTAACGATCGACAAGATGGCCAGTATGATTCCGATAATCCAAAAACGGGTAACAATCCTGCTCTCGTGGTATCCCTTTTTCTGATAATGATGATGCAGCGGCGACATCAGGAAAATCCTTCGTCCTTCGCCATATCGCTTTTTGGTATATTTGAAATAACTTACTTGCAGGATCACTGATAAATTTTCGGCTAAAAAGATTCCGCACAATAACGGAAGGAGCAATTCTTTTCTGACAGAAATTGCCAAAACCGCTATAATTCCGCCAATAGTCAAACTTCCTGTATCACCCATAAAAACGCTCGCGGGATACGAATTATACCATAAAAACCCGACGAGCGACCCGGCAAAAGCAGCTATAAAAACAGTCATTTCCCCGGAGTTCGGAATGTACATTATGTTGAGATAATTCGAGAAAACCACATTACCCGAAACGAATGCGAAAATTGCAATTGCACCTACCGAAATTGCTGAAGTTCCTGCTGCAAGCCCATCAATTCCATCAGTAAGGTTTGCGCCGTTTGAAACCGCAGTGACAATAAAAATCACAATTGGGATAAATATCAGCCAGGCCCAGTTTTCATAACCATCGCCGGTCCATGCCAATAATTCGGCATAATCGAATTCGTTATCCTTAAAAAACGGGATAGTCGTCGCCGTTGATTTTTGTTCCAAAGGCAATGCCGAAACAACAGTTCCGGTTTGCTTGTATGCGTAAGCAGAAACGCTGCTGTCCTGACGAACCGTTACTCCCGGATGAACGTATAAAACAGTTCCGACGATCAGTCCGAGGCCAACTTGGCCGATAACTTTAAAAACACCTTTTAAACCTTGTTTGTCTTTCTTGAATATCTTGATGTAATCATCGATAAATCCGATTGTTCCCATCCATAAAGTTGTTACAATCAGTAAAATAATATAAATATTATCGAGTTTTGTAAACAATAAAACCGGGATCAGCGTTGCGATTATAATGATCAATCCGCCCATTGTTGGCGTTCCTGCTTTTTCATTTTGCCCTTCAAGCCCAAGCTCACGGACGGTTTCCCCGACTTGCTGCCTTTTCAGGAAATTGATAATGCGCTTACCAAAAATTGTTGAAATCAAAAGTGAAAGAATCACCGCCAGGGCCGAACGGAATGTGATATACTGAAAAACTCCCGTTCCGGGAACGTTTAACGAATTGTGCAGATAATCAAATAAATAATACAGCATGTTTCCTATTTATTGAGTTGTTCTAAAAGTTCTTTTACTATTTCCATATCATCGAAATCATATCGTATCCCTTGAATTTCCTGATATGTTTCGTGCCCTTTTCCGGCTATGAGTATTATATCGTTCGGATTTGCAAGCTGGCAGGCCGTTTTGATCGCCTGTTTCCTGTCTACAATTGAAATCGTTTTTTTGAAATGTTGTGGCCCGACACCTGATTCCATCTCACTTATTATAGTTTGCGGATCTTCAGTTCGCGGATTATCCGAAGTAAGGATCAGCTTATCGCTCATGGCAGATGCGATATTTGCCATTACCGGACGCTTGGTTTTATCACGGTCGCCGCCACATCCGACAACTGTTATAAGCTGCTCATTTTTTGTACGGATATCGCTTATCGTTTTCAAAACATTTTCCAACGCATCAGGCGTATGGGCATAATCAACAATGGCAGTAATTTTTGAATCGGAAACGATGAACTGGAACCTTCCGGAAACACTTTCGAGTTCTGACAGCATCCGCAATACATCGATATTGTCAAGGCCAAGCTCAACCGCAGTTCCGTATATGGCGAGCAAATTATAAGCATTGAAAGTTCCTATCAAACGCACCCAAACCTCATTGTTATTTATTTTCAGCAATAATCCTGAAAGCTGGTTTTCGAGGATCTGCGCTTTATAATCAGCATACGATTTTAAAGCATACGTACATTTTTTTGCCGATGAATTCTGAAGCATCAGCAGGCCGTTTTTATCATCGATATTCGTCAGGGCAAAAGCCGACTTTGGAAGAAAATCAAAAAATGATTTTTTAACATCCCGGTATTCGGCAAAAGTCGGATGATAATCAAGATGGTCGTGGGAAAGGTTCGTAAAAACACCGCCGGCAAATTGCAGCGCTTCCGTGCGTTTTTGATGAA
The DNA here is from genome assembly GCA_964605595.1 of uncultured Flavobacterium sp. Taxonomy (GTDB): domain Bacteria; phylum Bacteroidota; class Bacteroidia; order Flavobacteriales; family Flavobacteriaceae; genus Flavobacterium. Next base: position 29,870 of record CAZSDN010000002.1, read on the forward strand.
TACCGTGCGAGCTCACTTCCATAAAGCAATAATCAACCCCGGCATTAACCATTTCCCTTAAAAAACGATTTATCGTAAGCGAATCGGGCGTTGTATGCGTTGCTTTATATTCAGTTTCGTCAACCAAAATCTTAACTGTTGAAAGCAAACCAACCTTAAATCCTGCTCTTTTGAAAAGCTGATAAAGCAATGATGCAATCGTGGTTTTGCCATTTGTTCCGGTGATTCCGACCAGTTTTAGTTCCTGCGACGGATTATCATAATAATTTGCCGACATAAAAGCCAGCGCTTTATTCGTGTCTTTTACCTGAATGTAGGAAATACCGTCAACGATAATCTCCGGAAATGTATCGCAAATAATTGCAATCGCTCCTTTATTTATTGCGGTTTCTATAAAATCGTGGCCATTTGAAACCGAACCGCGGATCGCAACAAAAACATCATTTTCGTCGATTTTACGCGAGTCGAAATCAATTTTTCCGATCGTGATATCGGTAGCGCCTTTTACGGCTTCGATACTGACTTTATACAATATGTCTTTTAGGTTGGTCACGATAATTCGAGTATGATGGTTTTTGATTTATCTATGCTTTCGCCCGGATTCAGGGACTGTTTTTTAACTTTTCCGTTTCCGACGGCTTTTACTTTTACTCCTAAATTTTCAAGCAATGCCACTGCATCCATTCCGGGCATTCCTTTAACATTTGGAATGGTTGATTTTTTGTTTTCCGCTTTGGCGTAATAATCATTATAATTTTTTTCCTGAACCGGATTGTTCAGTTTCAGGTTCTTTACCTCATTCATCGACGGCGAATCGGTAAAAATTTTCTGGGCGATACGTTTAAATACCGGGCCTGCAACATCGGCACCATAATAACCTTTCGCAACATTAGGCTTATGAACCACGACAATGCAGGAATATTTGGGGTTTTCAGCCGGAAAATACCCGACAAAAGAAGATGCATAATACAATTTGCCTTCGCCTTTATGATAGTCAACCTGCGCCGTGCCGGTTTTTCCTGCCATTGAAAAATCCTTTGAGTACAAACTTCTTCCTGTTCCTTTTTTTACAACATTGGCCAAAACAGCTTTGACTTTATTGATCGTTTCCTTGGAAGCGATGCTTGGATTGATTACTTCTTTGTCGAATTTTTTTACGGTGCGGTTCCACTCTTTGATTTCTTTTACGAAAATTGGTTTCACCATTTCACCATCGTTTGCAATCGCGTTATACAACGAAAGTGTTTGCAACGGCGTTTGTGAAACGTTATAACCAAATGCCATCCACGGAAGTGTTATTGCCGACCAGCTTTTATCGGTTGTTTGCGGAACATACGGTTTACCTTCTCCTTCAAATGGCAACCCCATTTTTTTATTGAGTCCGTAACTATTAATGCGGTCAATGAATTCCTGCGGATTGTTTTTATAAGCGTTATAAACCGCCTGAACCAGAATAGTATTTGAAGAAACCTCGAAACCACGTGCTAATGAAATTTTACCATAACCTCCTTTATGAGAATCATTAACTGCTTTTCCGCGATATAGAACACGCCCTCCGTTAGAATCATAAACATCACTTGTATCAGCTTTTTTATCATCTAACAAAGCAATTAAATCTATCAGTTTGAAAGTCGAACCCGGTTCGTGCGATTCTCCCACGGCATAATTCAGCTTCTCATAATAATTCCCCTGAGAATCCTGTCCTAAATTAGATATGGCGCGGACTTCTCCGGTTTTGGTTTCCATCACCACAACGCATCCGTGATCGGCTTTGTAATGCTCAAGCTGCTTTAACAAGGCATGGTGTGCAATATCCTGGATATAAACATCGATCGTGGAAATAACATCATAACCGTCCTGTGGCTCAACTTCATTGTTATCGCGTAATGGTTTCCATTGGCCTTTGGCAATTTTTTGTTTCCAAACCCTGCCGTCTTTCCCGTTTAAATATTTACTGAAAGCGCCTTCAATCCCGGCTTCTCTTTGCCTTCCTTTTTCATCGATGCGTTCATAACCGATGGTTCTTTCGGCAATTTTCCCGATCGGATGTTCACGGACGGTCTTTTGGTCGACAATGATTCCGCCTTTATAAGCACCTTGGTTGAATAATGGAAAGCTTTTGATTTTCATATACTTAGTATAACTCAAATCACGTGCAACAAGGCAATAGCGGTTTTTGTTGTTATGGGCATTTGTAAGCAGCGAATAATAATAAGCACTTGGCTTTCCCAGCAACATTGAAAGCGAATCAGACAATGGCCTCACGTTTTTCTGGAAATCTTCTTTTTTAGGTGCCATTGCATCGAAACGGATTATGTAATTCGGAATCGACGTAGCGAGCAAACTTCCGTCAGAAGAATACAAATTACCTTTGTTGGCCGGAATTACGAATCGTTTAACGGTTCGTTCTTTTGCAAGTTTTCGGTAATATTCGCCTTCAACCAATTGAATGTTTGTAAGCTTTACAGCAATCGCGCACGCCATGACAAACATTACGAATGCAACGATGTAAATTCGATAAGAAACAGTTTTGTTTTCTACTCCCATATCTTTTGCATAAAGCTTTTTTCGACTTCCTTCCTGACTTTTATCTTAACCGGCGGAACGGATGACGGATAAATTTCTTTCGAAATCATTTTATCCGAAACGGTAGATTCCATCCTGAGTTTCATCAGTTCTGAACGGCGGTCAACAAATTCCGAACGCAATTCCTTAACTTCATTCGTCAATGCCGCGATCCTGAATATTTTTTGTTCGTAACGGTTTGTATTTCCAATCATCACAATAGCGAGCAGAATCAGAAACACGATAAACCGCCACGTTTTTGTAGCATCTTCATCGACAAGAAACCTCGCTTTGAGTATGTTGTAAATTCCACCCTTCATTTTATATTTTTTCAGCTATTCTCAGCTTTGCGCTTCTGGCACGGTTGTTTATTTTAATTTCGTCATTATCGGGAACGATCAGCTTTCCGATGGTTTTGAAAGGAACCGAAAAATTTCCGAAGAAATCACGCTCAGGCTCGCCTTCAAACATGCCGTTTTTGATGTATCGTTTTACCAGGCGGTCTTCAAGAGAATGATAGGAAATCACACTTAATCTTCCGCCAGGTTTTAATATCTCGAGTGATTGTTCCAGAAACTCTTTCAGGACATCCATTTCCTGGTTTACTTCTATCCGGATTGCCTGATAAATCTGAGCCAATATTTTATTGCGTACTTTTTCCGGCAAATATCTCGACAGGACTGACTTTAATTCATCAGTGGTTTTTATCGGAGAATGTTCCCTGGCTTCAATAATTGTCCTGGACAAAGCGGGAGCATTCTTCAATTCACCATAATCCAAAAACACTCTTTTTAGATTGGCATCATCATATTCGTTTACGACACGATAGGCATTGAGGTCGTTTTTCTGGCTCATCCTCATATCGAGCCCGGCATCAAAACGGGTTGAAAAACCTCTTTCAGGAACATCGAACTGATGCGACGAAACGCCTAAATCACCTAAAATCCCATCAACATTACGAACATTATAGAACCTTAAAAATCTTTTTATGAACCTGAAATTTTCATTGATCAGCGTAAATCTTTCATCATCAATCGCGTTAGCCAGCGCATCTTCATCCTGATCAAAAGCAAAAAGTTTTCCTTCAGGGCCTAGTCTTTTCAGAATCTCGCGCGAATGGCCGCCGCCGCCAAAAGTCACATCAACATAAATACCGTTGGGCTTGATATTTAAGCCATCAACCGATTCGTGAAGTAAAACCGGATTATGATATTCCATTGTCGTCATCATTTATGTTTCCCATTACTTCTTCTGCGAGATCGGCAAAATCGACAACCGAATCGTCAATTGATTTTTCGTACAGATTTTTATCCCATATCTCAATTATATTGACCGCCGATGAAAGCACGACATCTTTTGAAACCGATGCAAAAACCTGAAGGTCTTTAGGAATCAGCAAACGTCCCGGCGTATCAATTTCAACTACTTTTACCCCGGCTGTAAATCTTCGGATAAAATCATTATTCTTTTTTACGAAACGGTTTAGCTTATTGATTTTATTCATCATCTGATTCCATTCCGACATCGGATACAATTCCAGGCAAGGCTGAAATACGGAACGCTTCAAGACAAATCCGTCCTGAAGTGCCGGCGCAAGCTGTTTTTTCAAAGGTGCAGGCAAAAGAAGCCTTCCTTTTTCGTCAACCTTGCATTCGTATGTTCCGATTATGGTATTCAATGAGTTACAGTTTGAAATGGATTGTAGCAAAAATATAAAAATATTTACCACAATTTACCACAATCACCCACTTTGTTGATAAGTTTTACCACTTACCGGCACAAAACCGCCGACGAGTAATTTCTGCATTATTATTTCTTTAGTGCATTTTCAGTAAAAACAGTAAAAGGCCGATGATATGTCATTAAAATTTATAAAAAACCGCTTTTGCCTACAGCATCTTTAAAACTAAATTTAAACCCATACTTTTAAACAAATAGCATCTGATTTTTAGAAGCTTATAAAATTTGTAAGAAATAACTTTTAAATAAAGTCCAGCATACACAAATAAAAAAGTCAAAACTGAATTTTTGTCTATAAAATCATATATTTGTGTGAATTTGAAAGCCGGTAAAAACAATGGGACACGACATCATAAAGGAAGGAAAATACAAGTATTTTGAAGCCGGCGAAGGAACGCCAATTATTATTTTACACGGTTTAATGGGCGGCTTGAGTAATTTTGATGGAGTTTCTGATTATTTTCCAAAACAAGGTTACAAAGTCGTAATCCCAGAGCTTCCGATTTATACACAAAACATCCTAAAAACAAATGTAAAAGCGTTTGCAAAATATGTCAAGGATTTTATTACTTACAAAGGTTTTGACAGAGTAATCCTTTTGGGGAATTCGCTTGGCGGCCATATCGCTTTGTATCATACAAAAATGTATCCTGAAAAAATGCTTGGACTTGTAATAACCGGAAGTTCAGGTCTTTATGAAAGCGCAATGGGCGACAGTTACCCAAGGCGCGGCGATTATGACTACATACAGAAAAAAGCTGAAGATGTGTTTTATGACCCAAAAATCGCAACCAAAGAAATCGTTGACGAAGTTTATGTAATGGCAAACGACCGCATCAAACTGATCAAAACACTCACAATTGCCAAAAGTGCCATTCGCCATAACATGGCCAAAGATTTACCGAAAATGCATGTCCCGACCTGCATAATCTGGGGAAAAAACGACAAAGTCACTCCGCCTGAAGTCGCAGAAGAGTTTGACAAATTATTACCAAATTCTTCTTTATACTGGATTGATAAATGCGGCCACGCAGCAATGATGGAACATCCGGATGAATTTAATGAAATCATGCACAACTGGCTGAAAAAAATGAGCCTTTAATTATGAAAATCAATACAGCCGAATTTATTGTCAGTAATTCTGAAGTTGATAAATGCCCGAAAGATTTTCTTCCCGAATATGCATTTATAGGGCGTTCCAATGTTGGAAAATCGTCATTGATCAACATGCTGACGAACCATAAGAATTTGGCCAAAACTTCAGGGAAGCCGGGAAAAACACAATTGATCAATCATTTTAAAATTAATAACAATTGGTTCCTGGTCGATTTGCCGGGTTATGGATACGCAAAGGTTTCCAAGAAAACAAAATCAGTTTTCCAGCAATTTATTACTGATTATTTTGAAAGGAGGCAACAGCTTGTTTGTGCTTTTGTACTGATCGACATACGCCATGAGGCGCAAAATATCGATATTGAATTTATGTCTTATATGGGCGAAAGCGAAATCCCGTTCTGTATCATTTTTACAAAAGCAGATAAAATCAGTAAGACTAAAATAGATTCACATATTGCCGCATACAAAAAATCAATGTTTGCCAATAATTGGGCTGAAATGCCTCAATACTTCGTGACTTCCTCTACCGACGGAACCGGCAAAGAAGAACTGCTTGCTTATATCGACGAAGTAAACACTGAGGTTTTCAAAGAAAATAATGAGTTCTAAAACCTGAGGAATCTTTAAATTTATTATCTTTTCAATTCCAGTTTTTCTGCAAAATAATCACAGAAATCTTTCATTGTATCTGCCATTTTCTCATCATTGGTAGCACGTTTAAAAGTATCCGACATTGCAACCAGCGTTTGATGGAAAAATAATTTCATTTCATCAATAGGCATATCCTTTGTCCACAAATCAATCCTGAGTGTTTCCTGCGCTTTACTGTCCCAGATCGAAAGCATTATAGCCTTAGCTTCTTCAGTGTCGACTCCGCCATCCTGAGCTGTCCAGGAAAGCTTTTCAGGCACGCGGTTTTCGTCGAGTTCAACAATAAATTTTATTTCGGAAGTGGTATTTTTACTCATTTTTTTGGTTTATATTTTGATTTTGTGAAGATTTCTGCAGCATCGGTTTCCAGAAGCTTTTGCAGCGGAACATTGTTATTATTCATATAAGCGCGGACGATTTGCCAGCCAACCCAAGCTCCGATGCGCCCCGGGGTTTCATTATCGATTTCAAGGTAAAATTTCGAGAATGGCGCCGGATTGATAAACCGGTTCCCAAGTTTTGAATCGGTACTGTAAAGCAATTTTTCTTCGATGAAATAGCTCCACATATAACTTTCATTCTCATTGCAGAAAGTAATTTGCTCAGGCGTATAGCCAATTTTATCAGCGTCTGAATAGTTTGGCAAAAGAAGGTCTTTCAGATACAGCTCCTTTCCTGCATAAACCATCAGCGACAACAGCGTTTTATCATTTGGCGGCGGAATCTTTCGAAGTGAAAAACTTGAAACGATATCGGGCATAATCTGGCTTTTCTCAAAATTCTGTTTCTGGTACTCGGGAAATTCATAAAATTTATGGTCTTTACCCAAATACATTTCAAGTGAAATCAAAACCAGGCTATCGGTATAAATGGCCTTGGTATGATAGTCCATTTCATAGATCAGCGTTGTTATTTTTGGCGTTTTTGTTTTTGGAAAATAATATTTTATATGGCGGAACAATTCTTCGGCCTCTTTTCTCTCGGGTTCAAAATCGCCGAACTTTTTCTGGACTTCAGAATACAATTCGCGCCACAACGGATTTTGCATTTTTTCAATCCATTCCTTATCCGGAACGTTAAGCGGGAAAAATGCCGGGAATTCGGCCTTGAGTTTTGGAAGTTCGGATACCGGCGTTTCAAAAAACTTTTTATCGAAACGCACCACTTCAATTTGCTCAATTGGCGTTTCTTCGATCGCTTCTTCAGTTTTTGATTTTTTACCGCATGAAACCAACACGATAGTGAATGTGAAAAGGAATATGATTTTTTTCATAGTGTTTTTAGCCCCGATAGCAGTGGAAATCCTTTTTAATTTTGCTTTGGGAATTGCAAGGGTAAAATTAAAAAGATTAGAACGGATAGCGGGAAATAGCTCCTTCAATTTATTAAAATTTATGAACAGGTTTAAAAAAAAGCCGCTACTAATAAAAGTAACGGCTTTATTTATGATTAATTACAAATCATTATTTTTTGTGTCTTGGCTCAGAAG
>CAZSDN010000002.1:37440-64794 GCA_964605595.1 uncultured Flavobacterium sp.
ATTTTTTTCATAGTGTTTTTAGCCCCGATAGCAGTGGAAATCCTTTTTGGATTACCGTAGCGCAGCGAAGGAAATCTTCAATGAAGCGCAGCGGAATTGCAAAAAGATTGAAACGGATAGCGGGAATAGCTTCTAATAATTATAGTTTCTTTTTAAATAAAAGTAAATTGTTTTTTCTAAATTTATAGTTACAAAAAGAAGTTGCAAATATACACTCCAGTTTTTTAAATTATCTAAATTCCATGCAAAAAAAGAGCGCACTACAAGTTGATAAAGTAAATGATTACATTGTAAATTGGTTGAAATCCTATGCAAATAACGCAAAAGTGAATGGTTTTGTTGTTGGCATTTCTGGCGGAGTTGATTCGGCCGTCACTTCAACGCTTTGCGCACAAACCGGAATGAAAGTCTTATGCGTTGAAATGCCGATACATCAGGCTCCGAGCCATGTGAGCCGTGCCAATGAGCACATTGCGCAATTAAAGGAGCGATTTCCGAATGTTTCGGAAGCGAGAGTTGATTTGACAAATGTATTTGAAAGTTTTAAAACCGAAGTTCCGTCTCATGATGATGATGCAAAACTGAATTTGTCGCTTGCCAATACAAGAGCGCGTTTGCGGATGACAGCTTTGTATTATTTGGCCGGGATTCATGGGCTTTTGGTTGCCGGAACCGGAAATAAAGTTGAGGATTTCGGGGTTGGATTCTATACAAAATATGGCGATGGCGGCGTAGACCTGAGCCCGATTGCCGACTTAATGAAATCAGATGTTTTTGCGCTTGGTGAATACCTGAAAATCCCGGATTCAATTTTGAAGGCGAAACCAACGGATGGATTATTTGGTGACGACCGAAGCGATGAAGACCAACTTGGCGCAAGTTATGACGAACTGGAATGGGCAATGAACGCAGATATAAACGGGAAATCGGAGACGGATTTCACCGGGCGCGAAAAAGAAGTTTTCGGGATTTATAAAAGGCTGAATACGATCAATCAGCATAAAATGAAACCCATACCGGTTTGCGAACTGCCATCATTATTGATATAACAATTATTTAACTATTTATCAGATATATTGATTTTTTTTTATTAAATTTACTAGAAAGCATCAAGTGAACATTTATTAAATCTACTATTATGATAAAAGTTTATATCGCAGATAATCAGCCTGTTGTCCATTTCGGGATAAAATCCTTTTTTAAAGACAATTCCACTATTCAGATTACGGGAAACTATGAAAATTTCACAGCCCTTTCTGAGGCACTCAATACTAAAAACTGCGACGTTTTGATTCTCGATCTGGAACTGGATGGATTAGTGAGCATCAACTCGGTCAAAGCACTGATCAAAGAACATCCCAAAACAAAATTTATAATTTACAGTAACCTATCCGAACAAATATATACTCCAAACGCGATTAAAGCAGGCGTTTCAGCTTATGTGCATAAAAGCAGCAAACTCGAAATCCTTGAATCAGCAATTTTAAAAGTCAATGAAGGCGAGATCATTTTCAGCGATGATGTAAAGAAAAAACTACAGCTTATTGCAAAACAAAACAAAAGCGAGCGTTTATACCGAAAACTTTCAACCCGTGAAATTGAAGTTTTGCGCTATTTGAGCGACGGAAAGAAAAACAATGAAATTGCAAAGCTTTTAAATTTAAACGAAAAAACAATCAGCACGTATAAATTGCGTTTGCTTAATAAGCTGAATGTTACCAATTTAGTTGATTTGGTGAATAAAGCAAAGACCTTGGAAATTGTTTAATGATAACGTGACATTACTCTTCCGAGTTTTGTTGAAAAAGAATTAATCAGCTTGTAATAATCCATTGCCATTGAAAGCACTTCAGAATTGTCAGAGTCTGGCTCGGGAAGTATTTCGGATTTCAGATCTTCAATGATTTTATCAACCAAGAACCAACGCATCGTCAGGATTGTTTCAGACACGTATTGTGAAATCGACTGGTCTTTTTGTTTTACGATAATATTCTGCGCTTCCCAATTGTGAAGTGTGAGTTTTTCATCTTCCATCAGAATATCAGTAACTTCCTGTGCAAAATCAGGATTTAATTGCATCAGGTATTGCTCTGTATTAAAATTCTCATTCTGATTAAAATAGTTTATCAAATCAATATAAATATCCCGGAATAACGGATTTGCCAATTCAACCTCATCTTCCTGAAGGCTTAAATAAATACGCTGGTAAACTTTATAATTGCGTTTTTCGGCAAATGTTTCAATTTCTCCGTCTTCATTGGTTTTCATAAGGACATCTTCGAATTCATCTTCAACGTTTCCGTATAAAAGAAGGATTTCGATGATTTTCCGTTCCAACTCATACAGAATATCGATTTTCTGAACTTCAACCGGATTTTCATTTTTGACGATCTCAAAAGCTTTTTGCTCCTGCTTCATCTTCTTTCCTATTTCAGAAATATCCTTTTGCACAAGCTGCGCTAAAGTACTCACGAGAACCTGCTCGGAAATATCCATGATCCGGGAACATTCCTGAATATAAACTTCACGCTGGATACGATCCGGAATTTTGGAAATACTTGTTACGATATCCCGAATCAAATCGGCTTTTTTGATAGGATCGTTTTTGGCTTCATCCATCAGAATTGACGCTTTGAACTGAATAAAATCCTTTGCATTATTTTCGAGATAATCGACTAAATCTTCATACGAAGTTTTCTTTGCGAAACTATCTGGATCATCGCCGTCGGGAAATGTGCAGACTTTTACGTTCATTCCTTCTTCGAGGATCAAATCGATTCCGCGGATGGAAGCGCGCAATCCGGCCGCATCGCCGTCAAAAAGCACCGTAATGTTCTTTGTAAGACGGTTTATCAATCGAATCTGATCGGGCGTAAGCGCTGTTCCTGATGAAGCTACTACATTTTCAATTCCCGATTGACTGAATTGGATTACATCGGTATAACCTTCAACAAGGTAACAATTGTTGAGTTTTGCGATTGCTTGCTTTGCATGGAAAATCCCGTAAAGGACTTTACTTTTATGATAAATCTCGCTTTCGGGTGAATTGAGGTATTTTGCCGCTTTTTTATCGTTTGTGAGGATCCGGCCACCAAAACCTAATGTTCGCCCCGACATGCTTTGGATTGGAAACATAACGCGCCCTTTGAAGCGGTCAAACGGACGGTCTTCTCTCGGAATTGTCAATCCGGTGCTTTCTAAGAATTCGAGTTTATAACCTTTTCCGAGTGCTTCTTTTGTAAAAGCATCCCAACCTTCAGGCGAATAACCCAATCCGAATTTCTTGATGGTTTCGTGTGTAAAACCCCTTTCTTTAAAATAAGAATACCCGATTGCTTTTCCTTCGTCGGAATTTAATAATGTATCGTGGAAATATTTTTTTGCAAATTCCGAAACCAGGTACATACTTTCGCGGACATCAGTGTTTGCTTTTTCCTCGGCGGTTTGTTCGGTTTCCTCGATTTCGATGTTGTATTTCTTTGCGAGGTAACGAATCGCTTCCGGATAAGTAAAATGTTCGTGTTCCATTAAAAATGCCACAACGTTTCCGCCTTTTCCGGAGCTGAAATCTTTCCATATCTGCTTTACAGGTGAAACCATGAATGATGGAGAACGTTCGTCTGAAAACGGGCTTAATCCTTTAAAATTGCTCCCGGCGCGCTTAAGCTGCACAAAATCACCGATAACCTCCTCGACGCGGGCGGTTTCAAAAACGGTATCAATTGTAGCTTTTGTAATCATTTTATAATGAAAGATGTCAAAGATACAAAGATTTACCGTTACGAGCTTTAGATGAGAAAGAAGAGGAAATCGTTTTTCTTTAAGAAAAGAATCTAAAATGATGCGTCAGATAGTAATAGATGTGATATCAAAAATTATTAATTTTTGTGGAATTACCGTAATTGAAAAAACTGATTTTTTTATAGGGATAATATTGCCCCTTCCCTGAAGGAAAAATACAATTTTCTAAAAAATCCGGATGCGGAAAAACCATCCTTTTTCTTAAATCTCGAATACTAAATTTTACATTTATTTTTAGAGCAATGAAAACAAAAAGCGCCTCTTTCGAAGCGCTTCCAACCTTTATAACTAACTCAATACTAATTCAGGTCGAAACGTACACCAAGTGAAATGTTATTTTGGTTTACGGCATTGTTTTTAAACAACGGATTCAGGTCATACTTGAGGTACAAACTCGTTTCGCCGTGGCCGACATACGTACTTATGCCGTATATGAAATCGTTGACGTTGAAGTTTCCTTTTGTGATTTCTTTGGATTTATACCCGTCGGCATCATATTTTATGATTTGCTTTGACTTTACGTTTACACCGGCATAACCTCCAATTCCAAAACGGAAGCTTTCGTGTGTTTTGAAAACTGTTTTTCCGTCATATTCGCGCTTTTTGGTAAAGTCGAATTCCAAATGCATTGGCACTACAAGATTGACATTCCTGAAACGTGAATCTTTCATATGGGCCATGTTTTGAACCAAATCTGTTGTAGTTCCGTTATCAATAAAAAGGCGGTTTCCTGTTGGCCGTAAATTGTTGTACATTAAGGAAAGTCCGTATTTTAAATGCAGTAAATTACTGTTTTTCGCCAAGCGATAGTTGTAAGCGATTCCCCATTCGTAGAAATGTGAACCCCAATAACGGAAATCAGAATTTGCGACAACGCCATCAGTAACTAAATTATTTACACCGGCTGCGAAAACGAATTGTGATGTTGTTCTTGGCTCGCTTCTTCTTTTGCGAAGTGAGTCATTGTATTTTGGATTTGAGTCGTCTGAGTTCCAGCGGATAGACCATTTACCTTTCTTTCTGGTGATGTAATTACTATCGGTGATTTCGGTGGTTTTTGTGACAATTGTTGGAACTCCGTTAATCATAACCGTGTCGGTAAATGTTACGCGGTTATTTATTTTACCTTCAACTTTGTCCTGGATTAATTGTTTAAGTTCGACTTCTGCTGCAGCGACTCTTGATTCGATGTTAATGGCGCGTGCTTCGGCTAGTTTTTTCTTTTTGCTATCGGCTTCTTCTTTTGTAATCGTACCGTTTACAAGTTGGTCGTTTACGGCTTCGACTTCGATCTTTAAAGCGGCTTTTTCTTCTTTTGTAATCTTTTCGATCTTGTCTGAAATGGTTTTGACACGTTCATCAAAAAGTCCCTGAGCGTTCATTTTGCTCACAAAAAGACATAGTAATAGTGCTAAGTAAATTGTAAAATTTCTCATGATTGTTTTGTTTTAAATGGATGATTTTAATTTTGAACGTTACGGTTTGATAAGGCAACTTTTACGTTTTTATACTGCTTGTTAACCGTTTGGATGACTTTTTCCCGAAATGACAATTCTAATTCTCCGTCAACTTGCGAAAGTAGATTATTGGCATCAATTTTAATAGTTGGCTTTGCCGGTTTTGGCGTTCTCTCTACTGATGCCAATAGTTCGTCAACATTGACATAGCTTGGAGTTTTAACTGATTGCTGTTCTGTTTTTTGATTGATGATTGGGTTTTCTGCGATTACATTTTCCTGGTAATTCTGATTATAATTTTCATTTACCTCGATTGTTTGATTTGTGATTGTTTTGGTTGCTTTTGATTTTATTTTCTTGTCTTCCGATGCTACTGCCGTATTTTCTGTTCTATTTTCGAGTACCGGACTGATATATTTTTGATCCTGATTTTTTATGATAGAATCTCTGGAATTATTCTCAATTACTACTTCCTCTTTACCTATATCAGTCATTGTTGCTGTTTGGGTAAAAAGCATTGTCCCGATGAATAGGAATCCCAAAAAACCCGCGGCGACATAAAGCCAGTTGTATTTCTTTTTTGCGGTTTTCCCTTCCGCGACAGCGAGCATCGCATCAAGCCTGTCCCAAGCCATTGGCGACGGCTGAATCTCCCTTTCGTTCAGCTTCTTGCTGAAATCCTTTTCCATTTTATTCTGTGCCATTTTCATCTGTTGATTATATCTTTTATTTGTCAGATGAAGAACCCTATGGTTAACATCCATTCTTGATTTTCAGAATCCCCCGTAGGGTTTGCTGTAATTCTTTAATTTGTTAATCTGCTCCTGAAGCAGTCTTCTTGCGTGTGACAATTGCGATTTCGACGTTCCTTCATTAATCCCTAACATATCGGCAATTTCCCTGTGCTTGAATCCTTCGATGGCATACAGGTTGAAAACCATTTTGTAACCATCGGGCAAACCGTCAATCAGTGTTTGAATGTCTTCGACTGAAAATTTGCTTTCGATATCGTTGAAACGTTCTTCAAAAAACGTCTCATCTTCAATAAACTTTACTTTTTTCTGAACCCGGATAAACGAAATACATTCATTTACCATTATTCTTCTGATCCAGCCTTCGAAACTTCCTTTGTGTTCAAAATTCCTCAGGTTAGTGAACACTTTCATGAACGCGGTAATCATTATATCTTCCGCCTGGTGCAAATCTTTAATGTACTGGCGGCAAACGCTCAACATCTTTGGAGAAAACTTGGTATAAATCTTTTGCTGTGCATGGCGATTATTTTCGACTGCGAGCGCGATGATTTCCGATTCTTCCTGATGTAAATTGATTACCTTCAAAATGTTCTTAAAGTGTTTCTATAGCTATAGACGACGAAGGTTGAAAAATAGTTGCACGCAGTAAGAGAAAAAATTAATATTTAATAGTAAATAATTAATAATGCCCTGTATTTGTTGCAGTTGACAAGTATTATTTTAATCATTAATTGTTAATTATAAACTATTAATTAACTACTTCTTTCTTTCAATGACATAATTTACCATCAAAATAAGCGCATCTTTATAGGGTGACGGCGGATAAACATCCAAAAGTGCGAGTGCTTTTTGCTGAAATTCCACCATTTTATTTTCGGCGTACGATAATCCATTGTGGGTTTTCACGAAAGCAATTACTTCCTTAACCCGTTTTTTATCTTTATTATGGTTTTTGATCGAATTGATTACCCAGCTTTTTTCCTTTGTTGTACAATTATTAAGTACGTGGATAAGCGGAAGCGTCATTTTTTGCTCCTTAATATCTATTCCCGTTGGTTTCCCAATAGCTTCATCGGTATAATCGAATAAATCGTCTTTGATCTGGAAAGCCATTCCGATGTATTCGCCAAACAAGCGCATGTTCTCGACTTCAGCATCATTTTCAATAACCGATTTGGCGCCCAAAGCGCAACAAGCGGCAATTAAAGTCGCTGTTTTCTGACGGATGATTTCGTAATAGATATCTTCTGTTATATCGAGTCGGCGTGCTTTTTCAATCTGCAAAAGTTCCCCTTCGCTCATTTCGCGGACGGCTACAGAAATAATCCGAAGCAAATCGAAATCGCCATGATCTATAGAAAGCAACAAACCTTTCGAAAGCAAATAATCGCCAACTAAAACGGCAATTTTGTTTTTCCAAAGCGCGTTGATAGAGAAAAATCCGCGGCGGCGGTTACTGTCGTCTACCACATCGTCATGAACCAGAGTTGCTGTATGAATCAGCTCTATTACTGAAGCTCCGCGATACGTGCGTTCGTTTACTTCGCCTCCCGAAACCATTTTAGCGGTCAGGAACACAAACATTGGGCGCATTTGCTTGCCTTTCCTGTTAACAATATAATAGGTAATGCGGTTGAGCAGTGCCACTTTTGAGGACATCGATTCATGAAACTTCTTTTCAAAAAGTTCCATTTCACTAAATATTGGCTGCTTTATCTGCTCAGTGATTTTCATGCATCGCAAAGATAAGATTAATTAATAATGGATAATTAAACAATTAATAATTAACAGCCGACATATTGCATGTGATTTTTTTGCAATGAAAAAATTATTAATTTTTCATTGTTAATTATTAATTGCTTTCAGCATCTTTATTCGCTAATTGTCCACATGCCGCATCGATGTCCTTTCCGCGGCTGCGGCGCACTTTTACCACAATATCATTGGTTTCTAAAGCTTTGATATAGGCATTGATGCTTTCTTCTGACGCTTGCTGGAATTCGCCGTCATCAATTGGGTTGTATTCGATAAGGTTGACTTTACACGGAACGTATTTACAGAATTTCACCAAGGCATCAATTGATGCTTTATTATCGTTGATGTCTTTCCAAACCACGTATTCGTAAGTGATTTTGCTGTGTGTTTTACGGTACCAGTATTCGAGCGATTCTCGTAAATCCTTTAATGGAAAATTACTGCTGAAAGGCATAATCTTCGAGCGGATTTCATCAATAGCAGAATGAAGTGAAACCGCTAACTTGAATTTTACTTCGTCGTCGGCAAGCTTTTTTATCATTTTAGGAACTCCCGATGTTGAAACCGTAATGCGTTTTGGAGACATTCCCAAACCTTCAGGAGAAGTGATCATGTCGATTGCCTTAATTACATTATTATAATTCATCAGCGGCTCGCCCATTCCCATGAAAACTATATTTGAAAGCGGATGGTTATAATAAAGCCGGCTTTCCTTGTCGATTGCGGCAACCTGATCGAAAATTTCATCTGGCCCTAGATTACGCATTCTTTTCAGTCGTGCAGTCGCACAGAAATTGCAATCCAAACTACATCCAACCTGACTGGAAACACAAGCGGTTGTGCGTGTTTTTGTAGGAATCAAAACCGATTCAACTACTAAACCGTCGTGAAGCCGCACAGCATTTTTTACCGTTCCGTCAGCACTGCGTTGCATTTGATCTACCTTAATATGATTGATCACGAAGTTGTTTTCGAGCATCTGACGCGTGGGTTTCGCCACGTTGGTCATATCGTCAAAAGTGTGTGCATTCTTATTCCAAAGCCATTCATAAACCTGATTCCCGCGGAAAGCCTTATCGCCATTGGCAATAAAAAAATCCCGCAATTGGTCTTTGGATAATGAACGGATATCTTTCTTCTGGATTTCCATTTTGCAAAAGTACTAACAATTTTGCTAATGTTATAACTTATCGCATTCCACAAAAAAAGAGGCCGAAGCCTCTCGTTGTATTTTTTAATCAAATTTAAATTTGCTGTTTTGTTAAAACCCGCATGGGTAAATTTAGCGCAATAAGGCTTTTAATAACAGTAAATCATGAAAAATAAAGTCAATGGTTTCAGTAATGTTTAACTTTGTAAAAAAACAACATGCATTTCTTATCACAGGATTTAGAAGATTATATCGAACAGCATTCTGAAAACGAGCCTGAATTGCTGGCAAAACTCAACAAGGAAACCTATCAGAAAATTTTGCTTCCACGAATGCTTAGCGGGCATTTTCAGGGCCGCGTTTTAAGTATGCTTTCAAAATTGATCCGGCCTGTAAATATCCTTGAAATAGGCACTTATACGGGTTATGCATCTTTATGCCTTTGCGAAGGAATGCAGGAAAGCGGCGCGTTGCACACAATTGATATAAAGGAAGAATTGATTGATTTCCAGCGTAAATATTTTGACATGTCCCCATGGGGAAACCGGATTTTCCAGCATTTGGGTGAAGCTGTCGATATAATTCCGCAGCTTGATATAAAATTCGACCTTGTTTTTATTGATGCCGATAAAGAAAATTATATCAATTATTTTCATCAGATCGTCCCGAAAATGAACAAAGGCGGAATCATTTTATCCGACAATGTACTCTGGAGCGGAAAAGTCGTCGAACCTTTGCAACCCAATGACATCAGTACTAAAATCTTAGTAGAATACAATCAGCTTTTGAAAAACGACCCAAGAGTAGAAACCGTACTTTTACCCATTCGCGACGGGCTGACAGTTAGCCGGGTTTTATAGTAAATCCTAAGAATGAGGCTGGGCTTGTCTGTCCTTAAGCTTCAATTTATTGTTGAGATAAACAAAAAGCCTGTAAAACAAAAAACCGCTTATTAATCCGAACACATATCCTGTAAGAATATCACCGGGGAAATGCAATCCAAGATAAATTCGGGTATAAGCAAATACAAGCGGGAAAAAGAAAATTACAAATGCATATTTATAATATTTTCTTAGGACAAGAAACAGGATCAATATCGATCCGCTGGAATTTGAAGCATGCCCCGAAAAAAAACTCCAGCTTTTACTGGACTTGACAAACCGTACCAGTTCTTTTAATTCCGGATCATTTATTGGCCGGTAACGTTGTACTGTGTTTTTCACCAGATTTGTCATTTGATCCGTAAATACAAAAAAAGCTGTCAAAACCAACAATAGTAAAAGAAACTGCCGCGGGCTGATTTTCTGTAAAAGGAAATAAATCAAGACCGCATAAAACGGCCACCAATTGATTTGTTTTGTAATAAACAGAAAAAAAGGATCCCATGCCTGTGAACCAAGATTATTCAAATACACCAATAAATCCCGATCCAGCTCAAGCAGATAATCAAACATTAACGTTGTCTTTTAATTGGCCCTGAGGCAATGTCCTCGATATTTTGTTTAGCCTTATTGATTTCTTCAGTAATATCCGAAGTGACATCATCCATCTTAATCGGGTTTTCAAACGTATTATCAGAAATCATCTTATTGAAGCCTTGTTTTACGTTATTGATTTCATCCTGAATCCCGCCGGTAAGCGAACGTGTATCAAGGCCGTTTTCTTCGGCACTGCGGTGGATCTCGCTTTTGATGTCATTACTTGCGTTTTTGAGCTGTGCGAGGCCTTTGCCCAAAGCGCGTGCAACTTCCGGAATTTTATCTGTTCCAAACAGCATCAATGCTACAAAAATGATAAAAATCATTTCTCCTCCTCCAATACCGAACATAATTTTTTATTTCAGATTATAATTCGCAAAGGTAAGAAAGTTTTACACTTCAACAGGTAATGAAACGTTAATCCAATATTTTCGCCACATCATTCTTTTCTGAACTGCTCGTATTCTTTGTTTTTTTCGATAAGAAAATCAATAAGCTCAAATTTTCTCCTTGGGTTCAGCAGTTGATTGGCCCGCGGATCATTTTCACAGAAAGTCAAAAACAATCCCACTTCATTTTTATCCAGCTTTAATGTTTCCCTGAAGAACGAATCGGGCAGGTTTTGCTGAACCGCTTCTGGGAAAATCTTATCGGGCATGTAAATAATTTCCTTTGGTTTTGAACTGTCATTCCCTTTAAAAAGTTTCAGGAATTTTTTACCCAGTTTTTTAAAATCCATCATGTACCTGGTATCAACATAACCCGGAATGAGTTTATTGGTTGGCGAAGTTTTTTCATCATCTTCAAAAAGAAGATCCTGAGGTTTTGAAGCAAGTGGATTTACTTGAGTTATTTTGATGTTCTTATTATCGGTTTCAAGGTTTCCGGTAAGCGAATGCGGCGAAATAACGACTTCATCGAGCGCGTTTACAAAAACATCAAGCTTTATCCTGACGGTATTTACTTTAAAATCCGACGCAAGAAGAATGAGCTCTTTCGAATCGAATGTCTGGCTTGAAAATACCAAAGTGTCTTTTTCTCTGGCATGGATGTAAAAAACACCAACCACATCCGAAACCGCAAAAGTATTCGTGTTTTTGTTGAGAACCTTTACATTTTCTACGCTTAAGGAATCGGCAACGATTTGGCCTTTAATGATTTCACGCGGGTTTTGTTGCGAAAAAACAAGGCAAAACGAAAACAAACACAACAATTGAAATATTATCTTTTTCATAATTTATGCCTTTCTTCGAGCAGCGATTTATATTCTTCGGCAAGGCTTCCCAATATAAATGATGTCATGAACTTGTTTTTAGAATTCAGCGCGTTTACGAAATCCTCGTTTTCAACCACATAATATCTGAATGCGTTTATGTAAATCTCCCGGATTTTGAGCTTTTCGGTATAATATTCATTATCATACTGGCTGTCGAGTTTCTTCAGCAACAATTCTCTTTGCTCAACTTTAAGCTCTGATTTCAGCAATTTTGTCCTGCCGGAAATCCAGTTCAGCAACGGATCAAGTGATAAGGCACCGCCCATCATTGTTCCTACGTTTGCTGTTGCGTCCAAAGCTGTCGCGGTTTTCAGGCGCCGTTCAGCAGGCGTATACGCAACTGCGGGTTTTTGTAAAATTCCAAGCGAAACCGCATTGATGTTTCTGTAATTAACGATTTTCACTTCTTCGAGTTCATTTATTCTGGAAGTCATTTCGATCGTAAATTTTCCCGAATCATAATCATCCTGCTCGATAATTTTTCGTTGTTTATCCAGATGCGAAGCCGAAAAAATCAAAAGATCGTCAGGCTTTGCCAAGATGTCGAATTCTCCTTTTTCATCAGAAACCGTTTCTTTTTCATTAACGAGATTAAGCACGATGATTCCCTTTACATGTGAATCGCTCACGGTAATTTTACCGCGAATCTTTTTTTCCTGCGAAAACACGACCGCATTCACAAAAAGAAAAACATATAAAATATACCGTTTATTTCTTACCATAGCCATTTATCTCGTTGAATTTCCCGGCAAGCTCAAATATCAGAAGCATCGTCATGAACATGTTTTTTTCATTTACCGCCTCCGAAAACTTTTTGTCTTCTACCGCAAAGTAATGAAAAGGCTTAATATATTCTTTTTCAATATTGAGTTTTTCTTTATAGAAATCGTCTTTGTACAAGCCATCAAGCTTTTGAAGTAATTTTTCTTTTCGCTCCGTTTCCAGCCCGTTTTCAAGAGATTTTTTCCTGCCGGAGATAGTGTTCAAAAGTAAATCGATCGGGCCGCCGCACGTAGCCGTATAAAGCCTTCGCTCAGCCGTGGTATATTTTTTAGCGGGTTTTGAAAGAATCCCGAGGCTCAATGCATTAATATCATTCCTGATTTCAACTTCCTCAAGAACTTCAATTTTTGAAGTCATTTTCATTGAAATTTTCCCTGAATTATAATCTTCTGCCTCAATTATTTTTCTTTGATAATCCAGATTTGGCGCATGGAACACCAAAACATCATCCACTTTTGCTAAAATCGTAAATTCGCCTTTTGCGTCCGAAACCGTTTCTTTTTCGTTAACAAGGTTCAGTATTATAACTCCGCCCGGTGTAGCGTCACTTATAATGATTTTCCCCTTAATCAGTTTTTCTTCCTGTGAAAATCCGATTTGAAAAATAAGCAATAAGGCTAATAGTAGTTTATTCCTTTTCATCTTCTAAATTAAGATAACTTGCCGAAAGTTTACTCATTACAAAAAGTACCATAATTTCATTTTTTGACTCAAAAACATTCCTAAATTGCTCGTCATCAATCAGGTATTGCTTGAAATCGCCCACATTATCCCGCGGGATTTTCATTTCCGAAATAAAAAAATCATTATCGAAACGATCATCGATTTTCTTAAGCAAGATTTCCCTGCGTTCAACTTTAACTTCCTTGCGTAATTTTTTTGTTCGGCCGGAAATTGCATTTAAAACCGGATCAAATGGCATCGAACCTCCTAAAATTTGAAGCAGATGAATTGGCTTGAATTCTCCGGCAGTTTTCAGGCGACGCTCGGCAGGCGTATACTTTTTAGCGGGCTTTGAAAGAATACCAAGACTAACAGCATTAATGTCATTTCGGATTTCCACTTCATCAAGTTCTTCGACTTTTGATGTCATTTCGATTATAAAAAAACCGGAATCATAGTCTTTTGTTTCCAGGATTTTTCTTTGTGTATCGAGATTTGGCGCATGAAAAACCAAAACATCTTCGGGTTTTGCGACAATTGTAAATTCGCCTTTTACATTCGAAGTTGATTCCTTTTCATTAACAAGGTTCAGGATTACAATATTATTCGGTATCGCATCTTTAATTATAATTTTCCCTTTAATTGGTTTTTCTTCCTGTGAAAATCCGAAATGGAAAAAGAAAACCGCCGCAAAAGTTAGAGTAGTTTTATGATGCATAGTTTTGTTTTGTCGGAAGTAAAAGTATTCGATAGCGTTCCAAATTAATTGCTAACGCAGTTGTAAAATTCTGTTAATTAAATTTTTGTAATATTATTCGGAATAGATTTCTGGAAAGCGATTTGATTTTTTACCTTTAACACCAAAGACCAATATAATGAAAAACCTGATTATTGCCAGCACTTCAACACTTCACGGCGGAAATTATCTCGAATACATTTTACCAGAATTGGAAAAGCATTTCAAAAACTGCAAGTCACTTTTGTTTGTTCCTTATGCTCGCCCGGGCGGAATTTCGCATGACGAATACACACAAAAAGTACGTGAAACTTTTGCAAGAATCGATATTTCAGTAAACGGAATCCACGAATTTGAAAATCCTGTTGAAGCAGTTCAAAAAGCAGAAGCGATTTTTACCGGTGGCGGAAATACCTTTTTACTGGTAACGCAATTGTATAAATTCAATGTGATGACTATTTTGGCCGAAACCGTTAAAAACGGAACGCCATATTTGGGAAGCAGCGCCGGAAGCAACATTACCGGATTAACGATGCAAACCACGAATGACATGCCAATTATTTATCCGCCTGATTTCAGGACTTTGGGATTGGTTCCGTTTAATTTGAATCCGCATTATCTGGACGCCGATTTGCAGTCGAAACACATGGGCGAAACGCGCGAAACGAGGATTAAGGAATTCCATGCATTCAATTCGATTCCGGTTTTGGGCTTGCGCGAAGGAAGCTGGCTTGAAGTAAAAGGTGAAAAAATTACCTTGAAAGGCGAACTATCAGCAAGGCTTTTCAGGCAGAACCGGGAACCGGAAGAATTGGAAACCGGCAGCGATTTGTCATTTTTAAAATAAACGTAAATTGAACTGGGATTTGCGTTAGCGATTGCAGCAAAGTGCCGCGCACTGCGGAAAGCGCGGCCGAAGGCAACGCCCAAAAACAAGAAATAAAAAAAGCCTAAACTTTCGTTTAGGCTTTAGAGCGGAAGACGAGGCTCGAACTCGCGACAACCAGCTTGGAAGGCTGGAGCTCTACCAACTGAGCTACTTCCGCTTTTGTGAGTGCAAATATAAGTAATAAGTTTTTTTAGTTGCAAGTTTTTATGCGAAAAATATTCAGGATGGTTTTTTATCAAAGCTAATTTTACTGTAAATGTTTTAAAGTTAAAAAGTTATAGAGCTAAAATCACATGAAAAAAATTAAATGTTCAATGCAAACCATAAAAGAAATAGCTGCTTTGGAAACATTTCCGGTGCGCCATCCGGTTTTGAGAGCCGGAAAACCGATCGAATCCTGCCACTTTACAGGCGATGAATTGGAAACCACAAAACATTTCGGATTATTTGAAAATGATGAACTTGCCGGAATTGTAACGATTCTTGAAACCAAATCAGATTTATTCGAAGATGAAAATCAATTTCAGCTACGCGGAATGGCCGTTTTAGAGAAACACCAGAAAAAGGGTTTTGGCGAAAAACTGCTTGAAGTTGCGGAAAATTATGCTAAAAAACAAAATGTCGGATTAATCTGGATGAATGCGCGGGAAATTGCTGTTGGGTTTTATGAAAGAAACGGTTACAAAAAAGCCGGAAACCTTTTTGAAATTTCCGGCGTGGGACCACATTATGTGATGTGTAAATTCTTTAAGAAACCAAATTAACCGTATTTGGATATCTTGACGGGTGATAAATAAACAGGCACGATTTTCCTTTGATCGTATTTACGATTTCTTTGGTCAAAGCAACCGGGATCGCAGGACAGCCTAAGCTTCTTCCTAAACGGCTATGCGCTTTTATAAATGAATCGGCTACATAATCAGCTCCATGCATAACCACAGCTCGATTGCGTGCGTTGTCGTTGAGGCCTTTTTCAAGTCCGTCAAGCTTTAATGACAGACCGTGTTTTCCGTTATAAAGTTCGCCGGTAGAATAAAATCCGAGACTGCTTTTATAGGATTCGGCTACGTTTGAGAATGATTTTGCGAATTCGTCTCCGGTATTTCTTCCGTGCGCGACAAGCGAGTTATACAAAACAGTATTTGTTGTAAGATCAATCACCCAAAGCCTTTTGGTATTGGACGACATGCTGAAATCAATTACGGTGATCATGTCTTTAGCAATCAATCCCTTTGATTTCAGGTCATAAAACCCATGAAGGGCTTTTGAAAAAGTTGTGAAATTTGGCATTGAAAAATTGTTTGCGTTTAAATTGCTGTAAACATTTTCAACTTTCATTTCCATTTCGGATTTTGTGGAAACGGCCGCAACGAGTTTTGTTTCTTTGTGTTTATATTCTGTAGCGGTAAAACTTGTGATAAAGAATAGAAGAACGGGGAATATTTTATAAATCATTGAGTGTGTATATTTTATATTATAGATTTTGGCTTGCAAAAATAAAAAGCGGAGCGTCTAAATCAAACTTAATGCCATTTTTAACACAAATTATTTTTTATAACTTCCTTAACACAAACGGAATAATAAAAATAAAATTGCAAAGTAATTGTTAATCATTGTATAATTTCTACTTTTGTCGATGCCACCAAATTGTCCTATGTACCAGTTTTTTAAACAAATTCTTTTTGTTTTCCTGATATTTTCATCGGGTTGCCTCGCTCAGAAAAAAATTATGGTTGCCAAAAGTACTTCAGAAAAAATCATCATAGATGGCGAGTTTTCCGAATCTGCATGGCAAACTGCGCCCATTGCCGGAGATTTTATAATGTATCAGCCGGATAACGGTAAACCTATTGACAGCACCAAACGTTCAGACATACGAATCTTATATGACGACGAGGCTGTTTACATAGCTGCGACTTTATTTGACAACGAACCCGATAAAATTTTAAAGGAAATCACCCAACGTGATAATATTGGAACAGCCGATATTTTCGGGGTTTTTATTAACGGATTCAATGACGGCCAACAGGATTTCCAGTTTTTTGTTAGCGCATCAGGCGTGCAAATAGACCGCCTTGCGACTGAAGACGGTGAAGTTGCGCCCGACAATTTCCAGGATTTTTCATGGGATGCAATCTGGGCAAGTGAAGTAAAAATCACAAATTTTGGCTGGACTGTCGAAATGAAAATTCCATATGCGGCTTTGCGGTTTTCTAAAGAAAAAGTGCAAACATGGGGATTGAATTTTTTCAGAAACATTCGCCGCGACAGGCAAAGTTACACCTGGAGTCCGATTGATCTGCAGATTAAAGCAACGCGCACACAAAACGGAATCCTCGAAGGAATCGAAAACATTAAACCGCCGACACGGCTGTTTTTCATTCCGTATTCTTCTTATTACTATGAAAACAACCAATCGGGATCGGGCAATAAATTCAAAGCCGGGCTTGACATTAAATACGGAATAAACGATTCTTTTACCTTAGACGCGATTTTGGTTCCGGATTTCGGACAAACGAAATTCGATAATGTAATTCTGAATTTAAGTCCGTATGAACAGCAATTTGCCGAAAACCGCCCGTTTTTTACAGAAGGAACCGATTTGTTCAACAAAGCAAATTTGTTTTATTCAAGAAGAATTGGCGGAAGGCCGAGATTTCTTCCGAAAAATTATGCTCCCGGAGAAGAAATCCAGGATGCGCCGACGGCTGTAAATTTACTGAACGCGATTAAAATTTCGGGAAGGACAAAAAACGGGCTCGGAATAGGCTTTTTAAATGCAATTACCGAATCGACTTACGCAACAGTCGAAAACACAAACACAGGCACAAAAAGACAAGGAATCATTGAACCTTTGACGAATTACAATGTTTTAGTCCTTGACCAGCGTTTTAATCAGAATTCATCAGTTTCGCTTACAAACACTAACGTTTGGAGAAATGGAAATTACCGTGACGCAAATGTTTCTGCATTTTTATTTGATTTAAACACAAAAGAAAATTCCTATAATTTATCAGGAGATTTTAAATACAGTACGATCAGCGCAAATCCCGGCGGAGATTTTAATGGCTCGTATGTAAACAAAACCGGAAATTACGACGGTTTCAAAACCGCATTGAACTTTGAAAAAACCAGCGGAAAATACCGTTTTACCCTTTTTGGGAAATACCTTTCGGCCAACTACGACATCAATGATCTGGGTTATGGCGCGCAAACAAATTACCATAACGCTTACGCGGATTTCAGCTACAGGATTTTGAATCCGACAAAGCTTTTCAATACATTTCGAATTGATGTAAAATCGGGTGTTGAAATTCAGAATACAACCGGAAAGATTCAGGATAA
The DNA here is from genome assembly GCA_964605595.1 of uncultured Flavobacterium sp. GTDB lineage: Bacteria > Bacteroidota > Bacteroidia > Flavobacteriales > Flavobacteriaceae > Flavobacterium. Next base: position 55,529 of record CAZSDN010000002.1, read on the forward strand.
TTTCTACAACCTGACCATTGGCGGAAATTCTAGAAACAATGATTATTACAGTGCTTTTTTCCAGATAAATCCAATTGAAACTTTCGATTTTTACCAGCCAAGGAACTGGGGCAGGTTTTCATATGTTCCCAGAAGTTTCGTGTCTAATGTGCTTTTTTCATCAAACTATAATGACACGTTTGCTGTTGATATAAGGCCCATCATCAGACTCTATGATGAAAAAGAGAGAATGGATTATGGTTTTTATTTCAGCCCCAGATACCGTATCAATGATAAAATACTGCTTATTTACTCGTTCGATTATTTCAGGAACCTCAATGATCGTGGCTATGTTGGCCAAAACCAAACCGATATTTTTTATGCGCAGCGGAACATAAAAACAATTGAAAATGTAATCTCCGGAAAGTTTTCACTGAGCAATACGATGGCAATCAATTTGGCTGTTCGTTATTATTGGTCGTATTCAGAAAACAAATCGTTTTTTACGCTTCGCCAGGACGGATATCTTGACAATACGAATTTCATCGACGGAATCAATAATAATGTTGCATCATGGAATCTGGATCTTTCCTATTCCTGGTGGTTTGCGCCTGCGAGCCAGATTTCGGTTTTGTACAGGAACTATGCCCAGGATCGGGCGAATATCATCAACCGAAGTTTCGACCAAAATTTCAACAACCTCATCAAAGACAACCTGAACAATACTTTTTCAGTAAGCATCCGCTATTATATCGATTATAACCGTGCTAAAAATTGGTTTTAATCCGAAAGGAAATTCCCACTTTTAATCAAATTTTATCATACAGGATTTTGCAAATGGTTTATATTTGCTCAAAATCAAATCCGATGAACAATAAAGTAATCCTGATGATCCTTGACGGATGGGGAAAATCTCCCGACCCAAAAGTTTCTGCCGTTGACAACGCAAATATTCCTTTCATAAACAGCCTTTATTCCAGATATGCAAATGCACAATTACGAACCGATGGTTTGAATGTTGGCTTGCCCGATGGCCAAATGGGAAATTCTGAAGTTGGCCACATGAACCTTGGCGCGGGAAGGATTATTTACCAGGATTTGGTTAAGATAAATCTGGCAGTTGAAAGTAAAACGTTCAACAAAGAAAAAGCGATTGCCGAAGCTTTTACATATGCGAAAGAATATGATAAAGATGTTCATTTCCTAGGATTGGTTTCGGATGGCGGCGTACATTCGCACATCAGCCACCTAAAAGGTTTGATTGATGCATCGCATGATTTTGGGCTTGAAAAAGTATACATCCATGCATTTACAGACGGACGCGATGTTGACCCAAAATCGGGTGCCGGATTTATTGAGGATATTGAAAACCATATTAAAGGAACTTCCGCAAAACTCGCTACGATTATTGGAAGATATTTTGCGATGGATCGTGACAAACGCTGGGAAAGGGTCAAATTAGCATACGATTTGCTGGTTCATGCAAATGGAACTCATTCTACAAATGCGGTTCAAAGCATTCGGGAAAATTATGCGAATAATATTACTGATGAGTTTCTTCCTCCAATTGTAATGGCGAACGATAAAAACGAACCGACTGCAACAATTAAAGAAGGTGATGTTGTAATTTTTTTCAATTTCAGAACCGATCGCGGGCGCCAATTAACCGAAGTGCTTTCGCAGAAAGACCATCCGGAAGAGAACATGCATAAAATGAATTTGTATTATGTCACGATGACCAATTATGACGACACTTTCAATAATATTTACCGCATTTTCGATAAAGACAATATTACCGAAACTTTAGGCGAAATCCTTTCAAAAAACAATAAAAAGCAAATCCGGATTGCCGAAACCGAAAAATATCCACACGTTACATTCTTCTTTTCGGGCGGGCGCGAAGAACCTTTTGAAGGCGAAACCCGCATTTTACGGAATTCCCCAAAAGTTGCCACTTATGACCTTCAGCCTGAAATGAGCGCGTTTGAACTGGCTGATGCGTTAGTTCCTGAACTGCAAAAAGGTGAAGTCGATTTTGTTTGTCTGAATTTTGCAAATGGCGATATGGTTGGACACACCGGCGTTATGGAAGCTGCAATCAAGGCCTGTGAAGCCGTTGATAAATGTGCTGAAAAAGTAATTACGGCCGCGCTTGAAAACGGTTACACAACTTTAGTTATCGCCGATCACGGAAACTGTGAAACGATGATTAATCCTGATGGAAGCCCGAATACGGCACATACGACAAATCCGGTTCCTATTATTTTGGTTGACAACGAACGCCATTCAATCCACGACGGAGTTTTGGGCGACATTGCACCAACAATCCTGGATTTAATGGGAATTGAAAAACCCGAAGCAATGACAAGGCATTCATTATTATAAAATTATTTATCGTGAAATTAGTATTCAGACACTTACTTTTAGGTACGCTATTGTTGCACTTCCACGGATTTTCGCAAAGCAGGATTTCAGAGAAAAACAACATTGGCTGGATTGCTTATACCGGAACTTTCCAGCTTTCTGATAAGATCGGAATACATACCGAATACCAATGGCGGCGCGATAATTATGTCGAAAACTGGCAACAGGGACTTTTGCGCGTTGGCGTGAATTACAAACTAAAACCCGAAATTGAATTCCGCGTGGGTTATGCCTGGGCCGAAACGTATCCGTATGGCGATTATCCGCTGAATGGTTTTGGAAAGGATTTTACCGAACACCGCGCTTATGAAATGATAACGCTCAAAAGCAAATACGCACCGGTCGATGTGAGCCACCGCTTTATGTTGGAACAGCGTTGGGTTGGAAGATATTCTGCGCCTACTCTCGATTCAGAAGACGATTATCTTTACCTGAACAGGCTTCGTTATATGTTAAGAATCCAGGTTCCTTTATTCAAAAACGGGCCGTATGTAGCGGTTTATGATGAGATTTTCTGCGGATTTGGCGGAAATATCGGTGAGAATATTTTTGATCAGAACCGTTTTGGCGTTTTGGTCGGAAAACAACTCAACAAAAACATCCGTGTTGAAGGCGGTTATTTAAACCAGATCGTTCAGCTTGGAAGGGAAATCGACGGCAAAAATGTTTTCCAGAATAATAACGGTTTTATCGTTTCCGGCATTTTTAATTTCGACTTACGGAAAAACGATGCCTCCGAGGACAAAAAATAGAACTTCTGAAGTTATTTAAATATTCCCTATTTTTGCAGCCTGAAATTTAATACGATGATTATCTCAAAAACAAGGGGAGAAATAGAGATTATGCGCGAAAGTGCATTGCTCGTTTCCAAAACATTAGGAATGATCGCCGGCGAAATAAAACCCGGAATCACTACTTTACAATTAGACAAACTTGCCGAACAATTTATCCGGGACAATAATGCCGTTCCTGGATTTTTAGGCTTATATGGTTGTCCGTCAACATTGCTTACAAGCGTTAACGAACAGGTTGTACATGGTTTGCCAACGAACCGTCCGATTGAGGAAGGCGATATCGTATCGGTTGATTGCGGTGTTTTGAAAAACGAATTCTACGGCGACCACGCTTATACTTTTGAAATTGGCGATGTTGCTTCCGAAACCAAAAAATTGTTACAAATAACCAAAGAATCCTTATACGTTGGAATCCGTGAGTTTAAAGCCGGAAACCGCGTGGAAGACATTGGAAGCGCAATCCAACGCTATACCGAAGCACACAATTATGGCGTTGTCCGTGAACTGGTCGGGCATGGTTTGGGAAGAAAAATGCACGAAGACCCGGAAGTCCCGAATTATGGAAAACGTGGCCGTGGAAAAATGTTCATCGAAGGAATGGTTATCGCAATTGAGCCGATGATCAACATGGGAACCAAAAACATCAAACACCTGAAAGACGGCTGGACAATTGTTACCGCCGACAAAAAACCAAGCGCGCATTTTGAACATAATGTGGCTCTGGTTGACGGAAAACCGGAATTGCTTTCCACGTTTTCTTACATTTATAAAGCTTTGGGAATCGAATCGGATGAGGAAAATGAATTCAGGAAACAGCCTTTGGCAATCTGATGAAAAAACTCTTTAAGTTCATATTAAATACGATTCCGCGACCGGTTCTGATCCGGCTTAGTTATGTTGCGCGTCCTATTCTGGCTTTTGCCTTAACGGGAAATAAATTCACTGATCCGATTGACGGAAAAAGTTTCCGCATGTTTTTGCCTTACGGATACGGAACGCAGCGAAATAATGTACTTTCACCAAGTACGCTTTCGCTTGAAAGGCATCGTTTGCTTTGGCTTTATTTGCAAAATGAAACCGATTTTTTTACTTCCGCAGAAAAAAAGAAAGTGCTCCATTTTGCTCCTGAACAAGCCTTTTATAAACGATTCAGAAACCAGGAAAACCTTGATTATACAACAACCGATTTATTATCTCCTTTGGCGGATGTGAAAGCTGATATTTGCAATCTTCCATTTGAAAATGATTCATACGACATCATTTTATGCAACCATGTTTTAGAACATATTCCTGATGACACCAAAGCGATGCAGGAATTATACCGCGTTTTAAAACCGGGCGGGATGGGAATTTTCCAGATTCCGCAGGATTTGTCAAGAGAAGTTACTTTTGCCGATGATTCTATTACGGATCAAAAAGAGCGCGCGAGGATTTTCGGGCAATACGACCATGTAAGGATTTACGGAAAGGATTATTTTGATAAACTCAGAAATATTGGTTTTACAGTCGTTGAAGAAGATTACACTTCGAAAATTTCACCTGAAATGGTTGAAAAATATTGTCTGGCAAAAGGAGAAATTATTCCGGTTTGTTTTAAATAGAATAATCGTTGATTTGCAAATTACATGTCTTAAAGTTGAATCTTTATGATTAAATAACCAAAAATAAAGCGTTGGTAAGAATGTGTACTGCATATAAATCGAATATTAACAAAATGTACGGATTTACCATATCAGTAAATTAATATTTTTATTAGGGATACTATTTCCCCTTCCCTGAAGGCAAAATACAATTTTTCCGCAACATCTTTTTACGGCAAAACCACATTTGTATTTAAATCTTATAAGACATTCATTTACATCCTAATTATTTAGGACAATGCTTTAAAAAAATAACCCAAAGGCACAAATTTTTAAAATATAATTTGTGCCTTTGGGTATAAAAAAGCCTGATGTGATACATCAGGCTTTTTCTTTATTCTTTTCTCTAAAATTATCCTTTTTCAGGCATTAACATCCCGATAACTTTATCTTTAGTCAGGTATTTCTTGGCTACATCCTGAATATCTTTTGCTGTGATTGCATTGACTTTTTCCTCAATTTTAAGAATCTCGTCCGGACTCGTTCCATTCATATAAGATCTTGAAAAATTGCTCAGCCAATAACGGTTTTCCTTGATATTCTTTTTGTATTCAAGTAATTCTGCTTCTTTGTATTTTGCAATATCGGTAGCTTGCGGTCCGTTATCGATGATTTTCTGCAATTCCCTCAAAGCCGAAGCCGTAAGTTTTTCTGCATTTTCCGGGCCGCATGGGAAACTGATATTGAAACTATAGCTTCCGTTTGGTACTTTGCCCATGCTTCCGCGTGCACTTACACCGTAAACTCCGCTTTCATTTTCACGTAATTCTTCAACAAGCTTAATGGTCAACACTTCTCCTAAAGCGTCTAAAGCAAGTGCTTCTTTCGGAGAATAAGCAGCATCTCCATAATACATAATCGTTACATTACTTTTTGGATCAGTTCCTTTATTTACAACTTTCTTCAGGTCACCTTTTAACATTCTGTAACCCAAATCAACAGGCTTTTCCTTTATATCGTTTGACGGTAACGAAGCGATGTATTTTGCTGAAAAATCTTCAATTGCTTTGTCATCGATATTTCCTACGAAATAAAATTCAAAATCACCGGCATTTGCAAAACGCTCTTTGTATTTGTTGTAGGCCAAAGTATAATCGGTGTTTTCCCAAGATTTGTCATCAGGAAAAATTCCATTGAAACGAGGATTATCTTTCATAAGATAGCCATAAAATTCCTGTTGGAAATATACATTTGGCTGTGAGGCAAGGTTTTTATAAAACGCCGACTGTTTTTGTTTATAACCTTCAAATGCTTCTTTATCGAGGTTCAAATCGGTAAAATAAGCATGCGTCATCTGGAACAGGTATTCCAGGTCTTTTGGCGTGGTGCTTCCTCTTACACCTTCGGTTGAACTGCCTATATATGGATTTACGGAAGCAATTTTACCTGCCATGAATTTATTGATATCATTGAGTTTTAAACCCGAAAAACCGGCTTCGCTCAAAGCACCTGAAGCAAATTGTGTCTTTTTTACATCTTCATTGGAATACAAGTTTGTTCCTCCAAAACTTATCGCTTCCATTATGATTTCGTCATTTTTAAAATCGGTGTTCTTGTAAATTACTTTTGCCCCATTTGAAAGGAACAAAGTTTTGGCTCCAATTTTCGAATCGGTTTCTTTCTTAAGGATTGTTCCCGGTTTTATTTCGTTTCTCAATAAGCTTGAAGCGATTGCCGTATCTTCATACGGTTTGATATCGGCATCATTTACTTTTAAAACTGCCAGGACATCTTGTTCTGAAACTTTTTTCTGGCCTTCTTTTTCAGGGCCGGTAATTACAACGACAACATTATCGTCTTTTACATATTCTTTTACAAAGCCGTTTACATCGTTAAGAGCAACTCCCGGAAGCATTTTTTTCACTGCTTCAAATTCCCATGCAATTCCCGGGCTTGGCGAACCTTCTAAAAAGTAAGCCTGGTATTCGCCTACGAAATTAGCCGAATTGGTTTTGTCCCTATCATTATAGCTTTTTTCATAACGTGCCAGGATATCTGACTTTGCACGGTCCAGTTCTGTTTGCGTAAAACCATGTTTTTTGGCTCTTGCATTTTCTGTAACCAGAACTTTTAATGCAGCTAATTCTTTTCCTTCTTCTACCATTGCAAATGACTGGTACGCTTCTTTGGTTCTGGCCCATGTTCCGCCGTGGTATGAAAATCCGTAAGTAAATGGCGGCGTTGGCGAATTTGTCAATTCTTCCAACCTGTTATTCAAAAGCGTTGCAAAAATACTCTCAACCAAATCATTACGATAATCGGCAACTGTAACGGTCTTTTTTGGAGTTCCATAATCTTTATACACCAATTGAATTTCAGTGCTTGAGGCTTCCTTATCGCTTTCAATAGATACGAAAGTCTCTTTGTGGTTTGGAACATCAAATATTTTTCTTGGTTTTTCTTTTTTCGGATTTTGGTATTTCGCGAAATGATCGTGGATTTTTTTCTCCATTTCAGCCACATCAATATCACCAACTACGATAACGCTCATCAGGTTTGGACGGTACCAGTCTTTATAGAAATTAATGACTTTTTCATATTTGAAATTTTCAAGAATCTCTTTTTTACCAATCGGAAGGCGTTCAGCATAATGCGATTTGTACATCATTTTTGGCAGATAACGATCCATCATCCGTTTGTCGGCACCAAGACCGAGACGGTACTCTTCTAAAACAACACCTCTTTCTTTGTCAATTTCTTCGGGAGTTAAAACGGCGTTGAAAGCCCAGTCTTCAATGATATTGAAACCATTCTCAAGTTTCACCGGATCATCCGACGGAATCGGGAGAAAATAAACCGTTTCATCAAAACTTGTGTAAGCATTCAAATGCTGGCCAAATTTAACTCCGATGCTTTGAAGGTAATCTACGAGTTTGTTTTTCGGAAAACGCTTGGTTCCATTAAAGCACATGTGCTCCATAAAATGCGCAAGTCCGCGCTGGTCGTCATTTTCAAGGATAGAACCCGCATTGATTACGAGGCGCAAATCGACCTTGTTTTCAGGTTTTGCATTCTTTCGGATAAAATAGGTTAATCCGTTTTTGAGTTTTCCTGTTTTTACATTTGAATCGAACGGAATGGGATCATTCGGGTTCAATTCCTGAGCTCCTACTGCCAACGGGAATGCCAGTAAAAGCCAAAACATTTTGTTGAATTGTTTCATATAGTTTGAGATTTTAAGGGTTTGAAATTAGAATATTAACTTAGAATGTTGAAATTTATTATTATTCTTTTAACAGAATATTCTTACTCTGTGCAAATGCTTTTTAACATGCTCTGGATGCGCAATACCATTTTAGTATGTTTTATTTGTTATATTTACGGTTCAAGAAATTCCGATTCAGATGCACAAAAACGTTATTTTTTTACTTTTTCTGGTATTTAATTCTTTAAGTTTTTCTCAGGTCGAAAGAGAAATAATTCCGCCCTATAACATTAAAACTGTCAGTTTTGTACAAAACGGTCAAAATGTAATTCCCATTTTCAATATTATGGATTCGTTTCAATTACAGTTTGATGATTTGTATGGAAATGAGGCTGATTACTACTACGAAATCATACATTGCAATTATGACTGGAAACCATCACAACTGGCAAAAAGCGAATATCTTGAAGGATTTGACGAGCAACGTATCCAGGATTATCTGAATTCTTTCAATACATTGCAGTTGTACTCACATTATCGCCTTCCTTTCCCAAATAAATTCACACGGTTTCGCGTAACCGGCAATTACATGCTAAAGATTTTGAACAATGACCGTGAGGTTGTTTTTACCCGAAAATTCATCCTTTATGAAGATCTGGTTTCCGTACCGATGCAGGTAAAGCGTTCGCGCACGATTAAAGACATTGAATACAAGCACAACCTTGATTTTGCGATTAAGTCAAAAAACATCCAGTTTCAAAATCCGTTACAAAACGTAAAAGTGCTTTTACTCCAGAACGGGCAGTTAAATACCGGGATAACGAATGTAAAACCGCAATATACGATTGGGAATGACCTGATTTATAAATATGATGCCGAAACACAATTTTGGGCAGGAAATGAATTTTTATATTTTGAAAATAAAGACGTTCGTGGTGCCAATAATTTCATCGCAAGGGTTGACGCAAAAGAAACGTATAATTCCTATTTGTATACCAATGTTGCCCGTGCCTCAAGCCCATACACTTACAATCCTGACATCAATGGGAATTTTGCCGTCAAAAACCTGAATTCTGTAAACAACGAAGTCGAAGCTGATTATTCATGGATTTTTTTCACACTTTCTGCGCCAATGTATTACGGAAAAAATGACATTTACATTACCGGAATGTTCAATAATTTTGCATTAACTCCCGAATTTAAAATGGAATACAACAGCAAAAAAGAAGTTTATGAAAAGGCATTATTCCTTAAACAAGGATTTACAAACTATCAATATACGAT
>CAZSDN010000003.1:0-25364 GCA_964605595.1 uncultured Flavobacterium sp.
CGCCGCTCATATCTTTCAAACCAAAAATCCCGGTTAAATCGTCATACCTCCCGCCGCCGCCAATAGAACCCATGCTGACCGGTTTTGGTGCCGAAACTTCAAAAATGGCCCCGGTATAATAATTCAATCCGCGCGCTAAGGTAACGTCAAGATCCAGAACAGCACTATCCAAAGTAAGTTCATAAACCGCATCACAAATAAAACGAAGCTCCTCAATCCCTTTCATTCCTTCATCAGAAGCCGAAAGCATACCGGAAAGCATATTTATTTTTTCAGAAATACTGCCAGTGAAATTGAAAAGTGGCTGGATTTTTTGCAAAGCTTCCTCTGAAATCCCTTTTGCGGCCATCTCTTTTTTAACTCCGTCCTCGCCTATTTTATCGAGTTTGTCTAACGCAACTGTAAAATCAATCAGTTTATCTGAAGCGCCGATCACTTCTGCAATTCCGGATAAAACCTTGCGGTTATTGATTTTTATCGTAACGCCATTCAGTTTCAAATCGCTGAAAACCGAATCGTACAGCTTAATCAGTTCTATTTCCTGCCATAATGATTTTGAACCAACAACATCGGCATCGCACTGATAAAACTCACGGAAACGCCCTTTTTGCGGCTTATCTGCACGCCAAACCGGCTGAATCTGGTAACGTTTAAACGGAAACTCAATTTCATTTTGGTGCTGAACGACATAACGTGCAAACGGAACGGTAAGGTCATAACGAAGCGCCTTTTCGGAAATTACCGAAATAAGCTTGTTGCTTTCTTTGTTTTGTAAAATTTCAGCATCGGCTTTTGCAAGATAATCGCCCGAATTCAGGATTTTGAAAATTAAACGGTCACCTTCCTCTCCATATTTCCCCATCAGCGTATCAGAATTCTCAAAAGACGGGGTTTCAATAGGCTGAAAACCGAACTTTTCAAAATTATTTCGGATAACTGCCGTAATGTATTGCCTTTTTGCAACTTCGATCGGTGAAAAATCGCGCGTTCCTTTAGGTATGCCTGGTTTAGATGCCATTTGTATTTTGATGATTATAATTTTCAAAAACAGAAACTGTCCCTGATTAGTTGTGCAAATATCACTATTTTTAAAATAAAATACTCTAGCTTGCAGGGCAAACTTGTAACAAAATCGTAATTTCGTAACAAATAACAACGATGCTGAAATTATTTAAAGAAAACGTCCGGATTGCTTTTGGCTCCATTAAAACGCAATTGTTGCGGACTATTCTCACAGTCCTTATAATTGCGATCGGAATTATGGCATTGGTCGGAATCCTTACAGTTGTCGCGGCTTTAGGAAACACATTGGCGACTAATTTTGCGTCAATGGGTTCAAATACTTTCAACATCAATCGATATGAGTTTAATACGCAACGCCATGGCGGCGGCGATCGCGAGATCATCAATCCGATAATTTCCTATACGCAGGCTAAAGAATTCAAGGAAAAATACGATTATCCGCTAACGTATTGCTCGCTTTCCTTTACGGCAACTTCAACTGCCGAAGTCAAATTTGAATCTAAGAAGACCAATCCTGAAATTTCTGTTGTCGGCGTTGATAATTATTTCATTCCGAATTCCGGGCTTGAAATTGAAAGCGGCCGTAACTTTACGGGATTTGACATCAGCAATAACAATTATGTATGCGTTGTCGGCTCTGATTTCATGAAAGGGTTATTTAAAGATCTACAGCCAATAGATAAGGTCATTTCGATACGCGGCGCAAAGTTTAAAGTAATCGGCGTGTTGAAAGAAAAAGGTTCCACATTTGGAAACAACCAGGATTTACGGGTTCTCATACCAATCCAGGTTGCCCGTTCGCTTTATACGGCACCGAGCATAAATTATACGATCAGCGTTATGGTTGACAACAACAACCTGCTTGCCGAAGCTGTTGACAATGCGACGATTACAATGCGAAAGGTTCGGAAATTAAATCCGGTGGAAGAAAATAATTTTGGCGTAGTCCGCAGCGACGACCTCATCAATAGGATTATGGAAATTACCAATTACCTTGATTATGCTGCGATACTAATCAGCGTCATTACCATTTTCGGATCTTCAATTGCCCTGATGAATATAATGATTGTTTCAGTTACGGAACGAACCCGTGAAATCGGCGTAAGAAAGGCGTTAGGTGCAAAAAAGACTACAATTGCCTTTCAGTTTTTCATAGAAACACTATTGATCGGGCAAATGGGCGGCTTTGTCGGCGTCGTTTTAGGCCTGCTGATCGGTTACGGATTATCGGCGGCTTTGGGATTCGGATTTGTAATTCCGTGGCTTGCCATTATCTGGGCTTTTGTCATCAGCTTTATCGTTGCGGTGGTTTCCGGCTCATATCCTGCTGTAAAAGCAGCGCAACTTGATCCTATTGAAGCGTTGCGCTACGAATAATCATTCTGGGCTTTAATCATACGGTCATTGCCGTAAATATCTTTACGCAGCTCAACATTTTTAAAATCTTTCCGAAGCAAACCGACCATTTCACTTCCCAGATACTGATTGATCTCGAAATACAATTTTTCCTCCCGAACAAAATTATTCTTTGCGAGGTTTGCAATTTTCCTGTAAAAGATCAAAGCGTCGCCATCGTCAACAAAAAGCGCCAAATGAGGTTCGCTTTCCAAAACATTTTTACGGATTTCCTGTTTTTCTAAATTTCTGACATAAGGCGGATTGGAAACAATTATGTCAAATTTCTCATCAAGGCTTTCGGTATTTAAAATATTCCGATGGATGAAGTTTACATTTACATTATTGATCACGGCATTTTTTTTTGCAACAGACAAAGCCTTTTCAGAAACATCAAGGGCAAAAACTTTCGCAGAAGGAATATTCTTTGCAAGCGAAATTGCAATGCATCCGCTTCCGGTTCCAATATCCAGGATTTTTAAATCTTTTGAATTTTTATTATCCGAGATTATCCAGCTAACAAGTTCCTCAGTTTCAGGACGCGGAATAAGGACGTTTTCATCCACAAAAAATTTTAAACCGGAAAATTCTGTTTCACCTAATATATATTGAATCGGGATTTCGTTTTCAAGCTTTTGAAGGATTTCGTCCCACATTTTGATTTCGTCATCCGAAAAAACCAGATCAGGCTTCAAGGCCAGGTCGATCCGTTTTAACTGAAGTTTATTTTCCAGCATCAGATAAAAAAAACTTTCTGCTTCGTGAGAACCATATATCGGCAAAAGCCGTTCAGTAAATAGCGTCCTGTAGTCACGGATTTTCATAATTTGTAACTTTTCATTCCGTTTAAATAGTATTTTTGTGTGGTGAAGATACATGAAAAATACATGGCACGCTGTATTGAACTGGCAAAAAACGGCTTGGGAACTACTTATCCCAATCCTTTGGTTGGCAGCGTGATTGTTTATCAAAACAAAATTATTGGCGAAGGCTGGCATCATAAACAAGGGGAAGCTCATGCCGAAGTCAATGCGGTAAATTCGGTTAAAGATAAATCCCTTTTAGAAAAATCTACGATTTATGTTAGCCTTGAGCCATGTAGCCATTTTGGAAAAACCCCGCCTTGTTGCGATTTGATCCTGCGGCATAAAATCCCGAACATTATTGTTGGTACAATCGATCCGTTTGCAAAAGTTTCAGGAAACGGAATCCAGAAACTCAAAGAAAACGGCAGGAATATAATTGTTGGCGTTTTAGAAAAAGAATGTGCTGAACTCAACAGGCGTTTTTTTACATTTCATCAAAAAAAGCGTCCTTATATTATATTAAAATGGGCGGAAACACAAAACGGGTTTATCGCGCCGAAAAACAGGAATGAGCAAAAACCGGTTTGGATTACCAATGAATTTTCACGGCAACTGGTTCATAAATGGCGAAGTGAGGAACAGGCAATCCTGATCGGGACACAAACCGCAGTTGATGATAACCCTGCATTGACAACTCGCGATTGGCACGGGAATAATCCGGCCAGAATAGTTATTGACAGAACCGGAAGAATTTCAAAAGAAAATCATATATTTGATAATGAGGCAAAAACAATAGTGATTTCGGAAGCAGATTTAGATTTTACAAAAAATATGGCTTCTGAAATTTGCGAGTTTTTATTTCGGGAAGAAATCCAATCGGTAATAATTGAAGGCGGAAAACAAACTCTGCAAACCTTTATCGATGCTAATCTTTGGGATGAAGCACGGATTTTTAAGGGAAGTGAAAAATTTCAGGATGGTATTTTGGCTCCGCAACTGCGAAACGATGTTTCCACCAAAAGAAATTACTTAAACGATGAACTTATAATTTTTAGGAACAATGATTAACACGATTATTTTTGATTTTGGAGATGTTTTTATCAATTTGGACAAAGAAGGTTCAATCAACGAATTTAAAAAATTAGGGCTCGACGGCCCAAACGAAGAATTACTCGCGTTAAATGATGATTTTGAGCGTGGCAAAATTACCGAAGAGCAATTTCTTGAAGGTTTCAAAAAACATATTCCAAATGCCAGTATCAATGACATCAAAGCCGCCTGGAACAGTTTAATTGGCGATTTTCCTTTATACCGCCTTGAATTTTTACAATTGCTTTCTACAAAATACAGGTTGTTTCTGCTTACAAATACCGACATCATTCACATGGAAAATTTTGAGGAGAAAGTCGGAATGTCATTTTCAAGCGATTTCTACCGTTGTTTTGAAAAAGTATATTATTCACACGAAATGGGCTTGCGGAAACCCGAAGAAGCTATTTATAATTACATTATTAAAAAACATGATCTTTCCCCGCACCGCACTTTATTTGTTGATGACAAAAAAGAAAACACCGACGCTGCGGCGGCAATCGGGCTTCAGGTCTGGAACCTGAATGTGGGCGACGAAGACGTGGTTGATTTATTTGACAAAAAATTACTGTAGCTTTTGGAATTAAAAGATACTTATAAAACCCTCGCATCTCCATCTGAGGAAATCCTTTTTAAAGAAAAAAACAGCAAATTTTTTGGTTATGCCTATCCGGTTCACTCTGAAACTGAAGTGAAAACCATTATCGAGCAACTCAAAAAACAACATTTTTCTGCAAGGCATTGGTGTTATGCTTATCAAACGGGAACCGAAAAAATCCAATTTCGGGCAAATGATGACGGCGAACCTAATAATAGTGCGGGAATGCCAATTTACGGACAAATACAATCGTTTGAACTCACAAATGTTTTAATAGTTATTGTTCGTTATTTCGGTGGTGTAAAACTTGGCGTTGGCGGATTGATTACTGCTTATAAAACCGCCGCGCAAATGGCGCTGGAAGCTTCTGAAATAATTGAAAAAACCATCGATGTTGAATATATGGTAACTTTTGACTACAAACACATGAATAAGGTAATGCGTGTTGTCAAAGAAAAAAATTTACTACTCACTGGCCAAAAAATGGAAATGAATTGCGAAATAACCATTTCTACACGCAAAAAAAACGCATTGCCGATTTTCGAAATTTTCAATTCAATGTTTGAAATCGGGATAAAAATTAAGGAATAATCACTATTGATTTATTTAGTTATCAATTTCGGCTAATTTAACATTTATATAGTCAGGCGGAAGTGTCGGACGGCCGGTTTTCATGTCTACAAAAACCAAAGTTGAGTCGGCAATTGTTAATAACTCATTTTGCTCATTATAAATCTCATAATCAAATTCAATCCGTACCGAAGCCTGTTTTCTGAATATCGTTTTTACCCTTAATAAATCATCATAACGTGCCGGTTTTTTATAAGTGATATTTAATGAAACTACCGGAAGCATAATTCCGTTTTCTTCCATCCATTTATATGAAACCCCTAGATTTCTTAGCCATTCGACGCGGCCCATTTCAAAATATTGAGCATAATTTCCATGGTATACAACACCCATCTGGTCAGTTTCGGCATATCTTACACGGACTTCAAATTGATATTCTTTCATATTTTATTTTTAAATGTTTTAAATTAATACTTACGTTTTTTTTTTTACAAAATCAACGTCGATTTATTTTTTTTTAAAGAAATTTGTTCACATATTTGTTCTCCCGAATAATAGTAGAAGTTACACTTCCATTTTTGTAAGATAACCTTTAACAAACAAAGTAATTTAATAGAATATATGAACAAAACTGCGCAATCAGTATGGGAAAACTGTCTTCTGTTTATAAAAGATAATATCCAGGATCAGGCATATAAAACCTGGTTTGAACCGATTAAGTCAGTTGAGCTAACCGATAACGCATTATATATTCAGGTTCCGAGTAAATTCTTCTACGAATGGCTCGAAGAACACTACGTTAAATTATTGAAGGTAGCGTTAACCAAAGAACTTGGAAAAAACGCAAAGTTACTCTATAAAATCAAAATGGAAAACACTTATGGCAACAAACAGCCGTTTACGGAACAGTTGCCAAGTGCGCATCGCTCGCCAATGAAAACACAGGAAGTAGATGCTCCGTTTAAAAACCTGAATCCTGAATTAAAAAATCCGTTTGTAATTCCGGGAATCAGGAACCTTAAAATTGAATCCCAGCTTAACGCTAATTACAGTTTTGATAATTTCCTTGAAGGCGATTCCAACAGATTGGCCCGCTCTGCCGGTATGGCCGTTGCGAATAAACCAGGCGGAACTTCTTTCAACCCATTGTTGATTTTTGGCGGTGTCGGGCTTGGAAAAACCCATTTGGCACACGCTATCGGAGTTGAAATCAAAGATAAATATCCTGAAAAAACCGTTTTATATATTTCTGCGGAAATCTTCACACAGCAATATATCGATTCTGTTAAGAAAAATAACCGGAATGATTTTATTCATTTCTATCAGCTAATTGATGTCCTGATAATTGATGACGTTCAGTTTTTATCAGGAAAGACCGGAACCCAGGACGTTTTCTTCCATATTTTTAACTACCTGCACCAAAACGGAAAACAGGTAATCCTTACTTCCGACAAAGCACCGGTTGACATGCAGGATATTGAACAGCGCTTGCTTTCACGTTTTAAGTGGGGCTTGTCTGCCGAATTGCATCAGCCGGATTATGAAACAAGGATCTCAATATTAAAAAATATCCTTTATCGCGACGGCGTTGAAATGCCCGAAGAAATCATTGAATATGTAGCCCGGAACATCAAATCGAATGTTCGCGAGCTTGAAGGCGCCATCATTTCATTAATTGCACAATCTTCGTTCAATAAAAAAGAGGTGACGCTTGATCTTGCAAAAGCGGTAGTTGAAAAATTTGTCAAAAACGTAAAACGTGAAATCTCGATTGATTATATCCAAAAAGTGGTTTCCGATTATTTTCAGCTTGATATTGACACCTTACAATCTAAGACCAGAAAACGCCATGTTGTACAGGCAAGGCAATTGGCCATGTTTTTTGCGAAAAAATTCACAAAAGCATCGTTAGCCAATATTGGTTCTCAAATTGGCGACCGCGATCATGCTACTGTTTTGCACGCCTGTAAAACTGTTGACAATTTAGTTTCTACTGATAAGCAATTCAAAAAATTCGTGGATGACATCCACAAAAAATTATCCCTGTAAAATGCCTGTTAAGATTTTAATGGTTTGCCTGGGTAATATTTGCCGGTCTCCTTTGGCAGAAGGCATTTTGGCATCCAAACTCCCAAAAGACAAATTTAAGGTTGATTCTGCCGGAACAGGAAACTATCACATTGGGAAACAACCTGATTTGCGTTCGATTGCTATTGCAAAAAACAACGGACTGGACATTTCCAGCCAATGCGCACGCCAGTTTAACTCTGATGATTTTGCATTTTATGATTACATTTTCGCGATGGATCAGACCAATTACAGGGACATAATGCGTTTGGCACCAAATGAAGCATCTAAAAAGAAAGTAAGCCTTATCCTTGATGATTTATTCCCGGGAGAAAATGTAGATGTTCCAGATCCTTATTTTGGCCTGGACAATGGTTTTACCACGGTATATCAAATGCTTGACGAAGTTTGTGATATTATCGCTAAAAAACTTATCAAAGAACATTCGTAAAATTCCGGATCAGGAATCTAATTTATCAATAATGAACTCTGGAAAACTCTATCTTATTCCAACCACTTTAGGAGAATCTGAGCCTTTGGACGTACTTCCGCAAAAAGTAAAAAGGATTATTGAGCTTCTTGACACTTATATTGTTGAAAACGAAAAAACCGCACGCAAATTCATTAAAAGTGTTCATCCTGAAAAAGTCCAGGCAAGTTTGACATTAAGCACATTGAACAAACATACCGAAGCTTCAGAACATAACGACATGATCAAGCCATGCCTTGAAGGAAAAAGTATCGGCCTCATGAGCGAAGCCGGATGCCCGGGCGTAGCCGATCCCGGCGCCGCAATTGTTAAAATCGCACATGAAAAAGGGATTCAGGTAGTGCCTTTAGTTGGCCCTTCCTCTATTTTACTGGCTGTTATGGCTTCGGGAATGAACGGGCAAAGTTTTGCTTTCAACGGCTATCTTCCGATAGACAAATCGGAGAAAAAAAATGCTTTGAAAAATCTGGAAAAACTTTCTTCCGACAAAAACCAGTCACAGCTTTTTATCGAAACGCCCTATCGCAATAATAAAATGCTCGAAGATATTATTCAGGCTCTTCAGCCATCCACTTATTTGTGCATCGCCGCCGACATTACGCTTCCAACAGAATACATAAAAACGATGCGCATTTCGGAATGGAAAAAAACGAAAACCGATTTGCATAACCGGCCGGCTATTTTCATTATCCATAAAATGTAATTCTTTATAAAAACAAAAAACTGCCGCAAGGACAGTTTTCGTTTACTTATAGTGTTGATCCGATTACTTTACAGCTTTCGCATTTTCGTTTGCAACAATGTATGACGTATCGTAATCTGCATATCTTTTTAAATAGCTTCGCAAAGAAGTTCCGTAACCGTCAACAATTCTTGCTTCACCATTGGTTTTGAAGAATTTTTTAACAGAACCTGCTCCAAGTAAATGTGCTGCTGCAAGAATACCGGATTCAGACACTTTAATCCCGGCAATTATTTCACCGTCATATTTTTCAATTTCATTTTTCAGGATTGACTTATTTTTTGACAATAATGCCGTAAAAGCCTTTTCCTGTAATTCCGGATTGTTCAGAAAACCTGAAGTACTTGTAATTCCCACAGCACGCAAAGCGCTTGCTCCAAACTGATATTTCCCCATGTAACCATAGGAATTGACACGTTTATATTGGCCTTGGGATTCTTTAAATGCGATGGCTTCCTTGAAACCTACAAATGTTTTTCCTGTATGAAGGATGCTGGAAACAGAATAATCTGTTATTTCTTGTGAAGGGAATAAATGAAGTGAAGTTTCTTCATTATCTGAATAAAACCAAGACTGATTTTTATGTAGGTTAGCCTTGAAACCCGAACTTATAAATGCGACAATAAGTACAATGCTTGTGTAATATATCCATTTTTTTATCATAATTTGGTTTTCTTCCGACCTGTCACATCTGGAAATTTCTACGGCGCAAATATACAATAAAAAATATAAATCTGAAAATGAGCAAGTTAATGTTTTCTAAAAGTAAAACGCATGCCATTTTACTTTTCCTGAACCATTGACTTCAAAGGTAGGTGCCGGAATTTTAACCGTATTGAAAACTGAAAATAAAGTCTTTAAGACATGGGATTTTGTTTGGATTCTGGTCAGATCCACATCAAAACTGAGATAAAACTGCCTGGTTCTTTGAAATTTTGGGAGATTTTCAATTTCATCCGAACCTGAATTTCCCGAAATCATTCCGTCGGCACCATAACCAACAGCAATATTGAACCATTTTGGGATTTTTGAATCTTTAAAAAACGAGTGAATATTGCCCGAAAGCCAATAGGTTTGCCCATTATAATCTTTTAACATTTTCTCGTTAAATGAGTTCCCCAAGACATCCGGCCGATATTTTGAGAATTTTGTGGTATGAAACGAAAACTTCGGAACGATCCGCTGCTCATTCCATAATAATTCCTGTGAAACATATAAAGCGGTACCACCGGCATTAGCGGCTACATCGCCCCATGAGGCGCCCCATTCGGCAGAATATCCGTCAAAAACCTCAACAACCGAAAGAAATGCAAAACCTAAAGTTGAACCGTAAATCAATTGCGACTTTTTATCGGATCCGGACCATTGAAGCAATTCTGCACCAAATCTTCCGATATGATAGGATGAAAAAACATGGCCGGCTTTATCCATCTGGAGCCATTCATCATTGTCATTTATAAAATGGAATTTTGATTTTGGATAATCTTTGTACCAAAGTTCACTCAAACCAATTAAAGTTCCCGTTGCCAGAACCGTTTCTGAAATGACAACAAGATTCCTTCTTTGTATATTCAACGAATCAGAAGGTTTTAAAAAATCATTGAATGTTTGCGAAAAAGAACTTCCCGCAACAAAGAACAATAAAGGTATAAGCTTTTTCAAATTATCTTTTTACGCCTTGCGCGCTGATCCAGGCACTGTATTTCCTTGCATTTACATTGTGCTGCGCAACAGTTACCGCAAATTCATGGTATCCGAAATTGGTCACGCTTGCACAGAAATAAATATAATTATGCTTCTCCGGATTTAAAACAGCTTCAAGCGCAGTAATATCGGGCATCACGATTGGCCCCGGAGGAAGCCCGCCATATTTGTAGGTATTATACGGCGAATCTGTTTCTAAATCCTTGTATAAAACTCTTTTTATAACCAGATTGAAGTCGTTTGCATTCTTCTTAACTCCATAAATGACTGTCGGATCTGCCTCAAGTTTCATTCCTATATTCAGGCGGTTTAAGTAAACTCCGGCAACTCTTGGCCGCTCGTCTTTTTTTACTGTTTCTTTATGAACAATAGATGCTAAAACAGAAACCTGGATTGGAGTTAAATTTTGCGCTTCTGCTTTTGCGACGCGCTCAGGATTCCAGAAATTGCGGTATTCTTTTGCCATTCTGTCACGGAATTTCTCAGCGCTTACATTCCAGAAAAACTCATAGGAATTCGGGATAAACATCGCAAGCACATTTTCTTCTGTAAAACCATTTTCATCTAAAAAAGCTTTATCCTTAAATGCATTTAATAGTGATAAACTGTCGGCTTCAATTTGTTTTGAAATCCTTCCGGCGAAATCTTCAAGGCGTTCCTGATTATTAAAAGTCAGGTCGACCGGCACATTCTGGCGCATCGAATTAATGATGTCGTTGCTGCTCATTCCGCTTTTTAAAAGAAACTTTCCTGATTTTACATTTGTCGGATAGGATTTCTTTTCGGCAACCATTTTAAAACGTTCAATATCTTTCACATAAGGCGTGACAATTGAAACAACTTGGCTGTAATCGGCATTTGTCGGAATATACACATATACTTGTTTTTGATCAAAATTAGTATTGGGCGCAAAAATATTCCTGTAAATAATGTAACCATAAACCGATGCGGCTACAACAGCAACCAACGAAAATATGATAAGGATTTTTTTAATGTTCAAAATGTTATTTTTTAGATTGATTGATTAACTGGAATAACGCTTCGTCGCGATAGCTGCCGTTAACGAGGTTCCATTGCTTTTTAACTCCGATTTTTTCAAAACCAAAATTAGCAAAAAGCTTCAGACTTGCTGCATTTTCAGTATCAATATTTGCAAAAACCTGGTTCAGGTTCAGATGGTAAAAGGAATATTTGATAAGCAACTCAAGCGCTTCAGAACCAAAACCGCGATTCCTGTCTTCTTTATTACTGATTAAAATTCCGATTCCGGCGCGGTTATTCTTCGGATCAAACTCAAACAAATCGATCAATCCAACTGCATCAACGTCTTCATAAGTACAAATTGCCAGCCGCAATTGCCGCGCTTCATAAATATCCTGATGTGCATTTTCAAGATATTGGCGCACCAAAAACATACTGTAAGGAGTTTGCGTGTGGCTGATTTCCCAAATGCTCTCGTCATTTTCCATCGCATAGACAAAATCTAAGTCTTCGGGTTCGAGCGCACGCAAAAAAATATTTTTACCTTTTAAAGTTATCAAAGCTGTGGATTTAAATTGAAACTGTCCCTTCAAATACAAAAGCCGCCGGGCCTTTCAGGAAAACATTTTTATATTTGCCGTCTGAAATTTCGAAAGAAACCTCGAGTTTTCCGCCTTCAACATTCAATGAAACGGAATTTGAATTCGTTTTCCCAATCGCATTCATCGCAATCGCAACAGCAGTAACGCCGGTTCCGCAGGAAAGTGTTTCATCTTCAACGCCACGTTCGTAAGTTCTGACAGAAAATTCAGAATCATTCTTCTGTTCAACGAAATTTACATTGCTTCCTTTATTTCCATATAAATTGGAATAACGGATTTTTGCACCGTCATTTTTTACATCAGCGATCTTTAAATCAGAAACCAATTGCACGTGGTGCGGTGAACCCGTATCAAGGAAAACATATTCTGGCAGGACTTTCACATCATCGACATCTTTCATTTGAAGAGAAACGATTCCACCGTCGGAAATCGTAGCATAATGTTCGCCATCGGTTGCAATAAAAGTCGCTTCGTTTTGGATAATTCCGAGCTTTTTTGCGAAAGCGACCAAACATCTTCCGCCATTTCCACACATCGAACTTTCATTTCCGTCGGAATTATAGTAAACCATCTTGAAATCATAGTCCGGTAGATTCTCCAAAAGTATCAATCCGTCGGCTCCAATCCCGAATCTCCTGTCACACAAAAAAGCAATGGTTTTAATGTCTTCTTTCGGAAAAAAATTATTACGATTGTCAATCATAACAAAGTCATTTCCTGTGCCTTGATATTTGTAAAATACGATTTCCATATTAAATTTGTCAATTGCAAAGTTACAACTATTAATGAAAAGTTAATCATTGTTAACCGTGAGTTAAACTCGGTTTTTGAAAAAACAAATGCTATAATTTTACTGGACAAAAATTAAATTTAAACAAAATGAAAAGAATATCCAGCCTATTTTTAGTCTCTTTATTAAGCGGCGCCACTACGTTGGGTGCCTATAAATTACTTTTCGAAAGCGATGGTTTTCTTGCCGAAAAGAAACAAATCGTTTCAGTTGCTCCTTCAGCTTCATACAGGAATGTTGGCCTTTCTGCCGAAACTGTCGATTTTACAGACGCGGCCGATAAAGCTGTCCACAGCGTTGTTCACGTTAAAAACGTTTCTTACCGTACGATTTCAAATCCGATTATGGAATATTTCTACGGATATCGCGGCGGGCAACAGCAGGAACAGATCGGTACAGGTTCGGGCGTGATCATTTCTGCGGACGGTTATATCGTTACTAATAATCACGTTATTAAAGACGCCCAATCACTTGAAATCACGCTGAACAACAAAAAAAGCTACACTGCCAAACTTATCGGAACCGATTCTAAAATGGACATTGCGCTTTTGAAAATCGAAACCGAGGACAAACTTCCTTATTCTACTTTCGCAGATTCTGACAATGTAAAAGTTGGCGAATGGGTTTTGGCCGTTGGAAATCCTTACAACCTGACTTCAACTGTAACAGCCGGGATCGTTTCGGCAAAAGCGAGGAATCTTGACACAAACGGAATTCAGTCGTTTATTCAAACAGATGCAGCCGTAAATCCAGGAAACAGTGGCGGTGCTTTAGTCAACACAAGGGGTGAATTAGTCGGAATCAACACGATGATTTCTTCACAAACCGGTTCTTATGTTGGCTATTCATTTGCGGTTCCGTCAAATATTACGCGGAAAATCATTGAAGATATTATGGAATTCGGAAACGTTCAGCGTGGAATCCTTGGTGTTGAAGGCGGCGAACTCAACTCTTTTGCTTCGAAAGAACTTGGTGTTAAGCAAACCGAAGGATTTTATGTGAATAAAGTCAACCGCAATTCAGGTGCTGAAAAAGCCGGTTTAAAGCAAGGCGACATTATTACGAAACTTGATAACAGGCCGATTTCAACCTATGCGGATCTTTCAGGTTTTATCAATACAAAACGTCCAAATGATGTAATTCAGGTAACTTTTATCAGAGATCAGAAAATCATGTCAGCTCCTGTCGTGCTTACCAAAAATGATGTGATAAGCACTGATTATAAAGGAATCGAACTTGAAAATATTTCATCTTCCGATAAAAAGAAATTCCGCATCGATTACGGAGTCAAAATTAAAGACCTTAATAATGACAAATTAAATGATTTTGCCGACGACCTCAAAGACGGAATCATCCTGAAAATCGGAAATGTAAAAGCAACTGACGTTGAATCAGTTTCAAAACTGCTTTCGACCGTAAACCAGAATCAAAACGTACAAATTGAAATGATTACTAAAAACGGACAGCTTTTGCGCTTTATCCTATAATACCCATCTTACTTTTATATTTTGAAAAGCCGGTTTTACAGCCGGCTTTTTCTATGGTCAAAAATTTTAACGAAAACGTTTTCGGAAAACAATTGAAATACATACTTTTGCACCGGATTAAAAATAACACACTAACTATTTATAATTTAAAACCAATGAATAACACCGCTTTGTACGAAAGAGAATTATCTTTTCAAGCCGACAGAAGACGCGCAGGCGTTGAGTTTATCAAAATCATCAGCGATCTATGGTATGACAAATCCATCGAAATGGTTCTTTTCAGGAACCAGCTGATCGACAGAAATGTAAGCGACATTATCAACCTTCATGAATATGCGGGTGAATTTGTAGGAAAACCGATTTCTGTATTTGATTCTGTCGAAATTGCAAAAGCGATCCTTTCATTGGATTTGCCGCCTTCAAAACTTGACATTGGTAAACTTACTTATGAATTCCACCTTGAAGACGATAAATACAGCAATGCAAAATCATTCGTAATCGATAAGCTTAAAAACGCCAAGGAGAAAAAAGAGCATTTGCCAAAAGATGTAGTACTATACGGATTTGGCCGTATCGGGCGTTTGCTTGCGCGCGAAATGATGTCGAAAATGGGTAAAGGAAACCAACTGCGCCTTCGTGCAATTGTTACCCGCGATAAAAATGACGCAACAACCCTTGAAAAAAGAGCTTCTTTACTGCGTTACGATTCTATTCACGGTGATTTCCAGGGTTCTGTAATTGCCGATCCCGAAAACAACGCGCTAATCATCAACGGAACAACCGTTCGTATCATTACCGCAAACAGCCCGGAAGAAATCGATTATACAACTTATGGGATTAACGATGCATTATTAATTGATAACACCGGAGCATTTACTACGCACGAAGCTTTGTCGCGCCACATGGTTTCGAAAGGAGTTTCAAAAGTGCTTTTGACCGCGCCCGGGAAAGGAATGCCAAATATCGTTCACGGAGTTAACCAAAACGAATTCAACCCTGATAATGTAGATATTTTTTCGGCGGCATCATGCACAACAAATGCAATTACGCCAATTTTAAAAGCCGTTGAAGATACGCTTGGAGTTGTAAAAGGACATCTTGAAACAATCCACGCATATACAAACGACCAGAACCTTGTTGACAACATGCACAAAAAATACCGCCGTGGAAGAGCTGCCGCGCTAAATATGGTAATTACCGAAACAGGTGCGGGAAGTGCCGTGGCGAAAGCATTGCCAAGCCTTGCCGGAAAGCTGACTTCAAACGCGATTCGTGTTCCTGTTCCAAATGGTTCGCTTGTAGTTTTGAACCTTGAAGTTGAAAAACCAACATCAGTCAAGGAAATCAATTCTATCATGAAGAAATATGCGCTTGAAGGCGAATTGGTAGAGCAAATCAAATATTCACTAAATAACGAGCTCGTTTCTTCAGATATTGTTGGAACTTCGGCTCCGTCAATATACGACAGCAACGCTACAATCGTATCGGCCGATGGAAAAAACATCGTCCTTTATGTTTGGTATGACAATGAATACGGTTACAGCCATCAGGTAATCCGTTTGGCAAAATACATTGCAAAAGTAAGACGATACACATATTACTAGGATACATCCACAACCAACCATAACCAAATCCGTTTCATTTTGAGACGGATTTTTTTTACCTTTAGATTCGAAAACCAATCGACTAAATCAAAATGAAATTTTTCTACGATATAGTCAACAAACAAACCAATGAAGAAAATTATCTTTATAAGCTTTCTGTTGCTGGGCCTATTCCAAATTTCGGCACAGAAGAATCCGGAAACTTTTAACCTCAGCTTTGAACGCAACAATAAAAATTCTCCAAATGACTGGCGAAGTTTTGGAAGCAGCGATTATAAAATCGAAATTGATTCGGCAACCGCCCAGCATGGAAAGAAATCAGTTTTGATTTCATATAACGGCACGAATCCTGATTACAAGACATTGCTTTATACCATTCCTGCAAAATATTCAGGGAAAAAGATAAAGCTTTCCGGTTATATCAAAACAGAAAATGTAGAAGGAAACGCAGGAATCTGGATACGGATTGATCCGAAAGCAGGTTTTGGCGATCTTGGGGATACAAAAATTACGGGAACCACCAATTGGAAACACTATGAAGTTACTATCGATTATGATGTTTCAAAAGCAAAAGAAATCGTTATTGGCGGGCTTTTGGATGGGAAAGGAAAAATGTGGCTTGACAATCTTGAAGTTTTCATTGACGGGAAACCTTTGGCGAAAGCCGCTTTAAAAATTTTACTTCCGGCAGAAAAAGACAACGCATTTGATTCAGGTTCAAAAATCGACAATAAGATACTCAACGCCATGAAGCCCGACGACCTGAGAAACCTCGGGCTAATATGGGGTTTCCTTAAATATTACCATCCGAATATTATTGCCGGAAATTACAATTGGGATTATGAATTATTCCGCATTATTCCAAAACTCGCTGCTACAAAAAATACCGCTGAACGAGATAAAATATTTACAGCCTGGATTAATTCTTTAGGAACGTTCAAAACCGGAAAAAACAAAACCGAAAAAGGCGAAATCAAGATGAAGGCCGATCTCGATTGGATCACAAAATCTAAATTTTCTAAAGAGCTAACTACTTCGCTTACAACTGTTTTAAATGCAAAACGAAGCGGAAACCAATTCTACATTGCGCAAGCCGAATATGGTAACCCGGAATTCCTACACGAAAACGGTTATATAGATATGAAATATCCTGACGCCGGTTTTCGCCTGTTATCGGTTTATCGCTATTGGAACTGCATCAATTATTTCTTCCCTTATAAATATCTTATAGAAGAAGACTGGAAGGATGTTTTGTCCGAATTCATCCCAAAATTCACCAAAGCTCCCGATGAACTTGCCTACAAGCTTGCTGCACTCGAAATCATTACGCGGATTCATGACACACATGCCAATATCTGGAACCAGCACCGGATATTCACTGATTTTAAAGGCACTAACATTTCGCCAGTTGACATAAAATTCATTGAAAACAAAGCCGTTGTTACAGGATTTAATGATGAAACAGGAAAAACATCAGGGCTTGAAATAGGCGATGTCATTTCGCATATTAATGACAAACCGGTTGAACCGATAGTAAAATCAAAACTCAAATACATTCCGGCATCAAACCTTCCGACAAAATTGCGCGACCTAGCTCCGCATTTATTGCGCACCAACGATTCCGTCCTGAATATTTCCTATGTCCGCAAAGGTGCGTTAGATTATAAAAAACTCAAAACAATCGCTTATTCTAAAAACAAGCCGAAAAACATATTCAACTCCGGCGATACCTGTTTCCGCTACGTTAGCCCAAAAATTGCTTATCTTTATCTGGGTTCGATAAAAGCACGCTATCTCCCGAAAATCATGAAGGAAATCGAGAATACTGACGGACTTATCATCGATTTAAGATGTTATCCTTCCGAATTTGTCGTTTACAGCCTTGCGGAATACCTTAAGCCAGAAAATACGCCTTTCGTAAAATTCAGCTTTATGAGCCTGACAACTCCCGGAAATTTTACAATGAGCGAACATACAAACAGCGGCGGCGGTAATGTTGAACATTACAAAGGTAAAGTTGTTATACTCGTCAATGAAGTTACGCAAAGCCAGGCTGAATTCACAACAATGTCATTCAGGTCTGCACCAAATGCTACCGTAATCGGTTCTACTACGGCCGGAGCCGATGGCGATGTATCGAATTTTGTGCTTCCCGCGGGAATTAGTACGGCTATCAGCGGGCTAGGGATTTATTATCCTGATGGAAAAGAAACCCAGCGTATCGGAATTGTCCCTGATATTGAAATAAAGCCGACAGTTCAGGGAATTCGTGACGGTCATGACGAAGTTCTTGAAAAAGCGATAGAGTTTATAAATATTAAGTAAACAAAAAACTCCCGAATCGCTCCGGGAGTTTTAACTTTATTATTTCTTGAATTTAAGCATTGCCGGCAGCAGCAATCAGGTTTAACGCTGATCCAGCTACGAACCATCCAATTTGTCCTTCATTGTATGTATGGTTTGCAATGATAATATCTGTCGAACCGTCTTCATGTGTAAACTCGAGTATCAAAGGCACGCCCGGTGCAAAATCTACAAGATTTGTAAAGTTAATGGTATCATTTTCCTGGATTTTATCATAATCCGATTCATTTGCGAATGTAAGTGCAAGCATACCTTGTTTTTTCAGGTTTGTTTCGTGTATACGTGCAAACGATTTTACCAATACAGCTTTTACACCAAGGAACCTCGGCTCCATTGCCGCATGTTCTCTTGAAGAACCTTCTCCATAATTATGGTCACCCACAACAATTGAAGGAACTCCGGCAGCTTTGTAAACACGCTGCACCGCTGGTACTGCATCATACAATCCGGTTAATTGGTTTTTAACAGAATTTGCTTTTTGGTTATAAGCATTAATCGCCCCAATAAGCATATTGTTTGAAATGTTATCAAGATGTCCGCGGAAACGCAACCATGGCCCGGCCATCGAAATATGGTCGGTTGTACATTTCCCGAAAGCTTTGATAAGCAGTTTCGCACCTGTGATATTTTTTCCGTCCCATGGCTCGAAAGGAGCCAGTAATTGAAGCCTTTCAGAAGTTGGGCTAACTACTACCTGAACTTTAGAACCGTCCAAAGCCGGAGCCTGGAAGCCCGCGTCTTCAACAGCAAATCCTCGTGGAGGCAATTCGTTTCCTGTTGGTTCATCCAATTTTACTTCCTCACCATTTTCATTAAGAAGCGTATCTGTCAACGGGTTGAAAGAAAGGTCTCCTGCAATTGCGAGCGCCGTTACTAATTCTGGAGAACCTACGAAAGCCAAAGTATTTGGGTTTCCGTCGGCACGTTTTGAGAAGTTACGGTTGAACGAGTGAACGATTGTGTTTCTTTCCTCTTTCTCTGCTCCTTCTCTGTCCCACATACCAATACATGGCCCGCACGCATTTGCAAAAACTGTTGCCCCGATTTTGTCGAAAGTATCGATGAAACCGTCACGCTCGATTGTGTAGCGTACTAATTCAGAACCTGGCGTAATTGTAAACTGAGATTTTGTCTTAAGGCCTTTTTCGGCAACTTGCTTCGCTAATGAAGCAGCACGTGCAATATCTTCATACGACGAGTTCGTACAGGAACCGATCAAACCGATTTCTACTTTTAATGGCCAGTTATTTTTGATAGCTTCTTCTTTCATTTTAGAAATTGGCGTAGCCAAATCTGGTGTAAAAGGACCATTCAAATAAGGCTCTAATTCAGAAAGGTTGATTTCAATAACCTGGTCAAAGTATTTCTCAGGATCTGCATAAACTTCAGGATCACCGGTTAGGTATTTTGCAATTTTGTTTGCTTCGTCAGCGATTTCGGCACGATCCGTAGAGCGGAGGTAACGATCCATCGATTCGTCATAACCAAATGTAGAAGTTGTTGCGCCAATTTCGGCACCCATATTACAGATAGTTCCTTTTCCGGTACAAGACATTGCGGTTGCGCCTTCTCCGAAATATTCAACGATAGCTCCGGTTCCACCTTTAACAGTAAGAATTCCGGCAACTTTAAGGATAACATCTTTTGGTGCAGTCCAACCTGAAAGCCTTCCTGTTAGTTTAACACCGATTAATTTGGGGAATTTAAGTTCCCATGCCATACCTGACATTACATCAACGGCATCGGCACCACCAACTCCAATGGCGATCATTCCTAATCCACCAGCGTTTACTGTGTGTGAATCGGTACCAATCATCATTCCGCCAGGGAATGCGTAATTTTCAAGTACAACTTGGTGGATAATTCCGGCACCCGGTTTCCAGAAACCAATTCCGTACTTATCAGAAACTGAAGAAAGGAAATCGAAAACCTCGTTACTTTGTGTTTTAGCGCGGGCCAAATCGGTTTTGGCATCAACTTTTGCCTGAATAAGGTGGTCACAGTGAACAGTCGTTGGCACAGCAACTTTCGCTTTTCCTGCATGCATAAACTGCAATAATGCCATTTGCGCGGTTGCATCCTGGCAAGCAACACGGTCAGGAGCAAAATCTACATAATCTTTACCTCTTGTAAACGCTGTGGAAGGATTTCCTTCCCATAAATGATTGTATAAAATCTTTTCAGTAAGGGTCAGTGGACGTCCAACAATTTCTCTTGCTTTATCAACACGAGTGGTCATGTTTTCGTACACTTTTTTAATCATTTCAATATCAAAAGCCATATTCTAGATTTGTTTGTTTGTGGTGCAAATTTAAGCATTTCCCTTCATATTTGAACTATTTTTAATGAAAGGGGCGTTTCAAGACATTATTATTTCCAAATCCTAAGTTTTGGTGGTTATTATTAAATAAATTTTAGATTTAAATTAAAATATTACGCAATTGTTAATTTAAAGTTTATTTTTTACCAAATTCGGAATTTGTTGTTTACGAAAACGTTTTATTATTTTCAAGAATGTTTCTAAATTAGAACTGATCTGAACTAAAACCGTAATATCTCTGTATAAATTCTAACTTTTATCACGGAATCTCAGAATCGGCCGTTCAATGAAAGTATAAGTCACATAACTCAAAATTATTGTAATCACGGCATAAGCAAATGTGAATAAATAACGCAATAATGTATCGTTTTCATCCATCACAAACGCATAACGCATTAGTTGAAGGATAATGCTATAGTGAAGTAAATATACCGAATAGGAAATAAGGCTCAGAAAAGTGACAGGCTTATAGATAAACCATCCGGTTTTTTTCCATTCTGATAAAACAGGTAGGAATAACGCGATTCCGAAAGTGATGATCGGAAGATAAAACACATTCCACAACAACGGATAATCTTGTATTAACAGCTGGAAATATCCAATTCCCGTGAACATGAAGCCTATTAGCAATAAACCTGCAAAACAAAATATCCACTTACTGGCAATCCAGAATGATTTAAAATTCAATGCAATCCAGCTACAAAGTACGCCTAAATAAATTGCGTCTAACCTATAAATCACTACCATTTTTAGTGAATAGTTCCAAACATTGATATCGCGGTTTTGAGTCACCTGATGATAATTGAGTTTAGCAAAGAAAGCAGCCAAAACCAACAGGATAACACAAACCAAAAAAAACAGGCTGCGGTTCTTTGGCTTTAGTAGTATTCCGAAAACTAGCAATATAAATGGTAGCAATAAGTAGCTGAATTCTTCGACACTTAAACTCCACGATTCGGGAAAAAATAAAGGAATCTGCTGATTGAAGTTCTGAATAAAAAGAAAGTATTTCCAAAGATCATCGGGTAAACCGGCATAAAAGACAGCTATGAGAATATTAATCAGCAGCACAAAATAATAAAGCGGCAGTGTCCTTAACCAGCGTCGGCGAAGGAAATAAATTACGGATTTAACAGTATAATTTTCGCTGACGTACAAACGATAAAGAATCCTTCCGATTAAAAATCCGCTCAGGACAAAGAAGATTTCAACACCCAAAAACGCAAAAACCTGTAATGCCGAAGCGATTGCGGGATTCAAATCCGGGTAAATCAATACGCAGTGCCCGACAAAAACCAATCCGATGGCTAAAGCACGCATTAAATCCAAACCAAAAATTCTATCTTCAGAATTTAACATAATATCGTATTTTTGTCTCATGAAAAAGTCAAAGATATATAAATTTTCTATTGGAATAATTGTGATTGCCCTACTCGCGGGCGGAATAATTTATTGGCAATTGCCTACGCGCCACAAGTCGATAGTAAAATCATACATTTTATACAAAACCGGGATTGCCGCCAATGAATGGATAATAAATCAAGGAGAGATTGAATATAACATGGTCTCGCCTGATTTTTACATTGATGGCGTTTACAAATCGATGGAAGGCCCAAAGGCCACGAATTATGTACAACTGACAAATGATACGAGTTTGGTTTTTGTTACAGGTTTCAAGGTAAACGCAATCGATTCAAAAACCAAGAATACTATTTCAAAAGATTTCATATGCCATACCAATATAGATTTTAACGATGTGAGTTATTACAGCACGTTTAACCTTGAAGAAAGGATCGGCCAGCAATATCCGCGAATGGCAACATTGTCTCACGGGTTTGAAAATTATAAATTCCCCGAAGGTTTTGGCGTCCCGATGAAAGGCAAGAATTACCTTTATGTGACCAGCCAGGCCATGAATCAGAACATTGAAAACATTAACACTATGGTACGACATAATGTGAGCATAAGTTATTCGAAAGATCAAAAAACCAAACCGCTAATGTGCCAGACTGTTTTTGTTGAAATACCTTTTGACAAATATGATCCTTTCAAAGCTCCGCTTGATCCGGCGGCCAACATTTGCATTCCGGTAGAAATAAAAAACCATGTTTATGAAGATGAAAACGGAAATAAATTATCCGGACATTGGGTAATCCCGCCCGGAAAAAAAACGTACAAAAGCAACGTCAATAAAATGTTACGGTTAACCGACAGCCTTAGCCTTCATGCCGCGACAATACATGTGCATCCGTTTTCAACCTCAATCGCTTTGTATGATAAAACCGAAAAAAAGATCATTTTCAAAAGCAATATTACAAACCATGAAAATAGTATCGGACTGACTTCAATTGAATCATTTGCCTCTGTTGATGGCGTTTGGATTTATCGTGATCACGATTATGAACTTCAATTGGAAGTAAATAATACCACTCAGGAAGACAAGGAAATGATGGGAAGCATGTCATTATTTTTTTATGACAAGCAACTTGACGATATCTTAAACAAAAAATCCCGATAATACTATCGGGATTTTTTTATTTGTAATTGGACTATAATAGCGATGCAATAATTTTTTCGATTGTGATTCCTTCGGCATCGGCTTTATAATTCTTAACAACACGATGGCGTAGGATTCCGGTAGCAACCGCTTTGACATCTTCAATATCCGGAGAAAATTTGCCATTAAACGCGGCATGCGTCTTAGCTGCCAAAATCAGGTTCTGAGAAGCTCTTGGCCCGGCACCCCAATCAATGTAATTTTTAATATATTCATTTGAAAGCGTGTTATCCGGACGTGTTTTGCTTACAAGCTTAACGGCATATTCTATCACATTGTCTGCCACTGGAACACGGCGGATCAAATGCTGGAAATCGATTATTTCCTGAGCAGAAAATAACGGGTTTATTGTTTCCTTAGAATCATTTGTGGTGCTTTTAACTACTTGGACTTCTTCAGCAAATGTTGGATAATCCAATTTTATCGAAAACATAAAACGGTCCAATTGCGCCTCTGGCAAAGGATAAGTTCCTTCCTGTTCTATTGGGTTTTGTGTTGCCAGAACGAAATAAGGCAAATCCAGTTTATAGTTTTGCCCGGCGATTGTCACGGCCCTTTCCTGCATTGCTTCAAGTAGCGCTGCCTGGGTTTTTGGCGGTGTTCTGTTGATCTCGTCGGCAAGGATTATATTTGAAAATATCGGGCCTTTTATAAATTTAAAATTGCGGCTCTCATCCAGGATTTCACTTCCTAAAATATCAGAAGGCATTAAATCAGGAGTAAACTGAATACGTTTGAAATTTAATCCCAAAGCCTCTGAAATGGTATTAACCATGAGTGTTTTTGCCAAACCAGGAACCCCAACCAGTAACGCGTGGCCACCTGAAAAAATGCTGATCAGGATTTGGTCAACGACTTCTTCCTGGCCGACAATTATTTTAGAAATTTCTTTTTTTAATTCGGCTCTTTTCTGAACCAGGTTTTGTATTGCAGTTACGTCAGACATATATCTAATGGATTTTTGGAACTTCCAAAATTATACTTCGTTATCTTTTCATCCAATTGTATTCAAAAGGGCATTCTTTGTACTCGCCATTGATTTTAACGAAAGTTTCCCTGATTTTTTCTTCTGTCCATTTAAAAATTGCCTTGAATTGCTTTTCTTTCAAAGCGAGATCCTTGATTTTCAAATAATCTTTTGCATAATCAGCCGTATGCGAATCAATCTTGTTTACAACCTTCAGGATTTTATAAATCCTTTTTCCACTTTGATCTTCATCAACAAGAGGAAGCGAAACTTCTCCCATTTTCAAACCTGAAACCTGGCCATATAGCGACGGATCCATTTTTGTAAGGTCGAACTTTGTATCCAGTGTTTTAGGATTAATAAGTGCTCCTCCGTTTGCTTTGGTTTCCTTTTCGTGCGACGAGCTTCGCGCTGCATCGGCAAATGAAATTTCGCCATCGATAATTTTCTTCCTAATGGAATTAATCTCTTCTTTAGCTTCTTTCATTGCATCTTCAGTAATTTTTGGCTGCAAAAGAATGTGCCGCAGGTCTATTTCCTGGCCGCGGATTTTCTCAATATAAATAATATGATAACCGTAAATGGTTTCAAAAGGTTCGGATATTTCTCCTTCATCCAAACTAAAAGCCACATCTTTGAATTCCTTTATGAACGGCGTTTTGCGGTTCATTTTATAAAAGCCTCCGGTTGATTTCGATGCCGGATCCTGCGTATACAATACTGCTTTACTGTAAAAACTAGAACCTTGGAGAACTTCTTTTTTAAACTCTTTCAGACGGTCGATGACTTTTTGTTTTTCCTGATCGGAAACTTTGGGATGGATTACGATTTGTGAAACTTCGATTTCATCTCCAAAAACAGGAAGCTCATCTTTTGGTATTTTCTTAAAAAAGTTACGTACTTCTTCAGGAGTTATTTCTACCTCGTCAACAATTTTTTTCTGCATTTCGCTGCCAAGCCTGTTCATTTTAAGGACATCGAAAAAATAAGAACGAAATTCCTCCTCAGAGTTTTTCTTGTAGAATTTGATCAGCTTATCTATTGTACCGCCGGTTTGTTCCAGCATTACAGTAATCTTTTCTTCCATTATGCTATTGATCTCGGCATCAGTAACAACAATACTGTCCTGAACTGCCTGGTGCGCATACAAACGGTCTTCCATAAGTCTTCCGAGCATTTGGCATCTGGTGATGTCTGCGATTGAAATT
>CAZSDN010000003.1:25374-41665 GCA_964605595.1 uncultured Flavobacterium sp.
CCGATAATTCCAGGAAATTTTTATCGACATCCGAATCGAGTACCAGGTAATCGCCTACTGTAGCGACAACTCCGTCTATTTTTTGCTTTTTATTCTTTCCGTTTACTTTCTTTTCTACTGGCGGCACCGTGTCTTTGATAATTTCCTGTGCGACACTTCCTACAAAGCTTCCGATGGTAAATACCAATGCCAGCCAGATTCTGTTATTTATAAATTTCATATTTTTTATCTTTGATAGCATCATCAGTGATTTCTTTTTCAAATTTCTTTATTAGTTCTAATTTTCTTCTGTTCAATATTACTTGCTCTAAAGTAGGTTTTATGTATTCAAACGGACTAATTTGGTTCCTATCGATCACATCTCTTATTTTTACCAGATAAGTGTTGTTCTTATCGGGCTTCTGGAACGATATTCCCGCTGAAATATAAGTATCGCGGTTTTCCGGATTTATAAAAGGAAGCTTTCTGTAAATTTCATTCATCTCAACCCAAACCGAATCATTCAATGCTGAATTCTTAAACTGGACTTGGTATGTATCCCAAAACTTCCTGTCAGATTTCCTGAAATCTAAAAATTTGCTCCTTATGGCTGAAAACTTTGGATGGTCATTTGGCAGGTTAATATATCTTAATCTTACCAAAACGCCCGTTGTTTTAAAGTTTTCTTTGTTCTCGTTATAATATTTTTCCAATTCTCCTTCGGAAATGATTGTGTCAACAGAACGCTTTACCAATTCTTCCAGGTATGCTTTTGTGTATAAATCAATTTTATACTGCCTGATCAGCGCATCGAATTCTTTCTTTTCATCTGCATTCAGGTTCACTTCGGCTGCTTTAATCAATAACTTTTGCGATGCCCAGCGATCGATATAATTCTTCACAATGGCAATGCTGTCTTCTTTGGATGAACCGGCCGGAACCAGATCTTCAATCTCGTCTCTGTATAAATAGGATTCATCAACCCTTGCAATTGCTTCGGGCTTTGCTTCAGGTTTGAAATAACTGCAGGAAGCCAGCGTCAAAAAGAAAATCCCTATCGATACATTACGTACCATTTAGTTTTTGATTTCTTTTTTAACACGCTCAAAAACGTCTTGGTTGACACTTATCTGAAATTCTTTTTTCAGATCGGAAACCCAATTTTCCTCTAAATACTGCTGGTAGTCATTTATTACTTTTCCTCTTGACTCGTCTAATGTTTTTGGGCCTTCGGGAAGCAATTTGATCACTTTTGCAACATAATAATATTTATCTTTCTGAACAGGATCGGTAACACCCGTTTGCCATTTCATGTTTTTTGGAAGCAATTCATTTCCTTCTTCATAAATACCTTCGCTTATCATAATCTCGACTGATCCCTTTGTATTTAGCTTTGCTTTAATCTCATCAACCGATTTACCCTGTTTTAGCATTTTTTGTGCTTTATTGATAACATCCTGTTTTGTTGACGATGCGATCAGAACATCCATACGGTTTTTCCATTTGTAATTTTTCTGATGCGCTTTGTAGAAGTTTTCAAGTCCTAATGTATCGGTTTTGGATTTTTCCCAAATCTCTTTTTCCATCAAATCAAACAAAAGCAACCCGTCGCGGTATTCTTCCATGACATCGGCAAATTCGGGAAATTCATTTTCAAGGTTATCGTTATAATACGTATTCAGCTGGTCATCAACAAAGCTTTCATACATTTTGTCAATCATTTTGCCGATTGGTTTTATATCGCCGGCACCTTTTTGACGCCTGGCAACAAATTCTAAAAACGTATAGCCCGAAACCGCTTTGCCATTCACTGAAAATAATGGCTTGTCATAAGGTTTTTTATCAGCCGGGACCGTCCACGCACCGGTATAAAACTCATCGGTCACGGTTTTAGAAAGCTGCGCGTATAATTTATCATCCCTTTTTATCGGGAATTTCTTTTTGAGCTTATCGTTCATTGAATTTGTGATCAATCGGGAACGGTCATCTTTTCTTACCCTGTTTTCCAATTCAGTTTCCATTTCTTCAAAGGTTTTTACCGGAAACTTTTCAATAAGCTTAACGATATGCCATCCGAACTGGCTTTGAAACGGCTCAGAAACGGGTTTCTCAGGCATGAGGCTGAAAGCTACATTCTCGAATTCTTCAGAACTTAATTCGCCTGAAGAAAAACGCGCCAGCACACCACCTTTTGAAGCAGATGATTTGTCTTCAGAGAATTGCTGCGCAAGGCTTTCAAAACTTTCTCCTTGCTGAAGCTTTTTGTAAATATCGTTTATTGTCGATTTTGCTTTTTCGGCTAAGATAAGATCCGATGGACGGTTTATAAGAATATGGGCTGCAATCACCGAACCTCTGTTATCACGAATATCCTGTACCTTAATCAGGTGATAACCAAAACGCGTCCTGACCGGGTTTGAAATTTTCCCTTTTTCTGTCTTAAATGCTCCGGATTCGAATCCGTAAACCATTCGGAAAACAGAAAAATAACCCAAATCACCTTTGTTTTCCTGTGCTGACGGATCTTGCGAATATTGTTGTGCCAATGTGCCAAAATCTTCTCCGCCAATGGCTTTTTTACGAATATCATTAATTTGGTTAAATGCTTTGAGCGTATCTGCCGGCGACGCATTCTCGTCAGCCATGATTAAGATGTGGGATGCCCTGACTTCTTTTAATGAGCGCTTATAGGCTTCTTCAATAAGTTCTTTGGTGACTTTTGTATCGGTAAGATAATTTTTAGCCAATTGGCTCCTGTAGGATTTTAATTCAGCCTGGTAATTCGGCCCTTCCTGAAGGCCAAGTTTATTTGCTTTATTTATCTTAAGCTTATATCCTATAAAAAGATCAAGATATTGGTTCAAGTCTTTTTGGGACTCATCTTTAACAAGATCGATGTTCTTTTTGTAAACCCTTGAAAACTCATCGGTGTAATACGGTTTATTGTCAATTGTGAAAAGGGTTTCTTTTTTACTGCTTTGGGCAAACGAGGAAATGTTTACGAAGAAAACAAGCCCAAAAAACAACTGTTTAATTTTCATTATTTTAAGAAATTTCAAAATTCATCTGCTTTTAAAAACCATATCCGACAGCATAAAAATTCATACTTATACTATAGTTTTTTAGTTAAATAGGAATCAACAAAATTAACAATTCAATTACATTATGCAAGTTTGTTGTATACTATTAACAAAAAATTAAAAGGCAAACAAAAATCTGCCACAAACCCAATAAGCACAAGGGATACAATAAAAATAAAAATATATTGAATCATATCTCAACGACTATAAATTGGCTTCTACGGTTTTTTTGATGCTCTTCCTCTGAACATTCTACTCCGTCTGCGCAGCCATTGACCAATTGGGATTCGCCATAACCGCGGCCTGAAAGCCTTTTTGGTTCAATTCCTTTTTGAACTAGCCAGTTAATGGTTGCTGCGGCTCTTTTATCAGAAAGTTTCTGATTGTATTCTTTAGTCTGACGGCTATCAGTATGCGAACGCACATCAATTTTGAGGGTTGGGTTTTGCTGCATCAAACCGAGTAGTTTTTCCAGTTCAAAGGCTGCATCTACAAGTATTACAGCTTTATCGAGATCAAAGTAAATGGTTTTCATGCCCAGCATCGGCCCAACATCATCTCCTATTTTAAATGCTTTGGAACGTTTCTCCAGCGGAATATTCAAAGTGGTTTTCCCGTTTTTATCCGGGATAAGGACATTCATTTCTTTAATTTCATATCCCGGCTTGCTTGCCCTGACATAATAATTCTCTTTACATTTTACCTGAAAACTATATTGACCGGATTCATCAGCATGTATTTCTTCTATAACATTAAAGCCGTTATCAAATAAAATTACCTTCGAATTTGCAAGAAAACCTCCTGTTTCCTTATCGATAATATTTCCTGAAAGCAATTGCTCACAATTAATCCTGCGCATTTCGTAAAACCTGTATATATCATCAGAGCCTTTGCCACCGGGCCTGTCTGAGCTAAAAAAACCATTCCGGCTTTCAGAATCGATCATAAATGCAAAATCATCCGATGGTGAATTTATAGGTTGCCCTACATTTTCAACTTTTCCTATGCTACCGTCATTATTGATGTTAGCCGTAAAAATATCAAGGCCGCCAAGCCCGGGATGGCCATCTGAAGAAAAATAAATTTCATTGTGGTCAGAAACGAACGGAAAGGTTTCTTTTCCTTCAGTATTAACTGCCGTGCCCAAATTTTGAGGCTTGCCAAAAGTTCCATTATCATTTATCTTAACTTTATAAATATCTGATTGCCCATAACCGCCGGGCATATCAGAAACAAAATATAAGATTTTCCCGTCGGGGCTCAGAGCCGGATGAGCAGTGTTGAATTCGTTGCTGCAAAATGGCAATTCCTTGACATTTGTCCATTGGTTGCTTATTAATTTTGCCTTGTAAAGTTTTAGGAAAATACTTTTATTCTGGCTTTTGCCCTTTTTCCCGTTGGTAAAACTATTTCGGGTAAAATACATTGTTTTACCGTCTTTTGTAAAAACCGCCGATGATTCATTAAATTTAGTATTGATTACAGCATTGAATTTTTGGGGTTTGGTCATTGAACTGTCCGCATTTAAAACCGCTGAATAAAGATTTGTAAATGCCTGATTGTTCCATTTCATCCGGCGTTCAAAAATATCGCCTGATACACGGGCGCTTGTAAATACCATTTGATTTTTGAAGAAAGCGCTTCCATAATCGGAATATTCTGAATTAACCCCGGCATCTTTAATTGAATATCTTACAGAGTTTTCTTTAATTTTTTCTATATAATCAGGATTTTCCAAAAAAAGCTTTCCCCTTAAATCCCCGGTAGATTTTTGATTGAAAAGCAACATCATTTCTGTTGCTTTCCCATAATCGCCAATCGATTTTAAAGATTGTGCATAACGGTAATAATATTCAGGTTCGACTTCTTGGTTTAATTCGAAAAGCGATTGGTAGGAACGGGCGGCTTTTTCAAAATCAGAATTAAAAAAATAGGAATTTCCCAACCGTTGAAACAAATCGGCCGACTTGTATCCTTTTTTGGCGACCTTTTCATAAATCGAAATTGCGTCGATGTATGAAAAGTTATCATAGCGCTTATCGGCTTCTGCCAGTTTTACTTCCTGTGAAAAAAGGTCTCCGGAGATCAACATCAAAAAAAGGATGGAAAAATAAGCTTTCATAAATTAGAAGAATCTTGGGGACATAATTTTTTCATAATCCCTGAATAATTCATATCGCAGGAATATCTCGTGAGAACCCGAATTGTAATGGGCAAGCTTTGTAGTTTCTAGATCATATCCATAACCTATGAACCATGAATCGCTTATCTGAAATCCGGCCATTGCGCTGCAAGCTGCATTCCACCGATAGGCCAATCCTATATTGAATTTATCATTGATAAGGAAATTCCCCGAAACATCAACCTGGAGCGGCGCACCGTTCACCATTTTTGTAAGCAATGCAGGTTTGAATTTAATATTCTCATTCAAACCAAAAACATGTCCGGCAATGAAATAAACATGCATATTTTTACTGGAAACTGAAGTCGCATTGTCATCATAATAATTGGTTTCAAGAAAATGCGGAATCGACAGTCCTACATAATTATTTTCTGAATAATAATAAATCCCGGCGCCAATATTAGGTGCAAACCTATTGTTTATATTGTGCTGGCCAATTGTAGGAACGTCTCCTGGCCTGACCGTTAACCTGTTAAAATCGACGCTTAGAAAATTGGCAGTAACTTTTAGCCCGAAAGACAACCGGTGTTTTAAAGAAGTTTTTATAATGTAAGACACATCAGCCGAAACGGCATTCGCGTCGGAAATACCTATTCGGTCATTCAATATTGACAATCCCAATCCTATCGTGTTGTTTGCAATTGGCGCATGAATGGATGCATTGTTTGTAACCGGCGCCCCGTCAAGGCCGACCCATTGCGTCCTGTGAAGCAAAAAAACGCTCATTGCGTCGCGCGAACCGGCATACGCCGGGTTGATATTGACCGTATTATACATATACTGCGTGAATTGCGAATCTTGTTGCGCAAATGCATTGTTTAATAACATCAGGAAAAAAAATGCAGATTTCGCTTTCATCTATTACAATATTAATCCAAAGGCCGGCTCAGGACTTTCCGGTAAATTTACGGGTTTATTACAATAGGCACTAAGTTATAAACTTTTATTCTATTG
This sequence comes from uncultured Flavobacterium sp., assembly GCA_964605595.1. GTDB lineage: Bacteria > Bacteroidota > Bacteroidia > Flavobacteriales > Flavobacteriaceae > Flavobacterium. The sequence goes on from CAZSDN010000003.1 coordinate 31,570, forward strand.
ATTCTGACTCATATCGATGTTTTGTCCTAAAGACTCAACAAACTTAATTTCACAATCGCTCCTTATATTATGAATCACTTCATTCCTAAAGTAATAAATAGTATTTTTGCACCTATTTTAAAAAACATGAATTTTACAGACGAAATAAACAGAAGGCGCACTTTCGGGATTATCTCGCATCCCGATGCAGGAAAGACAACCCTGACGGAAAAACTATTATTATTTGGCGGGGCGATACAGGAAGCCGGCGCAGTTAAAAACAACAAAATTAAAAAAGGTGCAACTTCCGATTTCATGGAAATTGAACGACAAAGAGGAATTTCGGTTTCTACTTCGGTACTTGCATTTAACTATAAAGACAAAAAAATCAATATCCTTGACACGCCCGGCCACAAGGATTTTGCAGAAGATACTTTTAGAACCCTTACGGCTGTTGACAGCGTTATTGTGGTTATTGACGTTGCAAAAGGAGTTGAGGAACAAACCGAAAAGCTTGTTGCGGTTTGCCGTATGCGGAATATTCCGATGATTGTTTTCATCAACAAGCTGGATCGCGAAGGAAAAGATGCTTTTGACCTGATGGATGAAGTTGAGCAGAAACTTGGCCTGACCGTTACTCCGTTGAGTTTTCCTATCGGAATGGGATATGATTTTCAGGGAATTTATAATCTTTGGGAAAAGAACATCAATCTTTTTAGTGGCGACAGCCGTAAGAATATCGAGGAAACAATTGCTTTTTCTGATGTACAAAACCCTGAACTCGAAAAAATAATCGGACCAAAACCCGCCGATAAATTGCGTGAAGAACTTGAACTGATTGATGAAGTATATCCTGATTTTGACCGTGAATCCTATTTGGGCGGAAAATTGCAGCCGGTGTTTTTCGGATCAGCACTGAATAATTTTGGCGTAAGGGAATTGCTCGACTGCTTTATCGAAATTGCGCCGTCACCACGCCCAAAGGAATCTGAGACAAGAGTAGTCGATCCTAAGGAAGATAAAATGTCGGGGTTTGTTTTTAAAATCCATGCCAATATGGATCCGAAGCATCGAGACAGATTGGCATTCGTAAAAATAGTTTCAGGAACTTTTGAAAGAAACAAGCCGTATTTGCACGTGCGACAAAATAAAAACCTGAAATTCTCAAGTCCGAATGCATTTTTTGCAGAGAAAAAAGAAATCGTGGACATTTCATATCCGGGTGATATTGTAGGATTGCATGATACGGGGAATTTTAAAATCGGTGATACTTTAACTGAAGGCGAGATCATGAGCTTTAAAGGAATTCCGAGTTTTTCCCCGGAACATTTCCGGTATATAAATAATGCCGACCCTTTAAAATCAAAGCAACTCGAAAAGGGGATTGATCAATTGATGGATGAAGGCGTTGCCCAGTTATTCACTTTAGAAATGAACAATAGAAAAGTAATCGGGACTGTTGGCGCGCTGCAATATGAAGTTATACAATACCGTTTGGAACATGAATATGGAGCTAAATGCACTTATGAGAATTTCCCGGTACACAAAGCATGTTGGGTAAAACCTGACGATCCGAAAAGCGAGGAATTTAAAGAATTCAGGCGTATCAAGCAAAAATTCCTGGCGCACGACAAATACAACCAATTGGTTTTTTTGGCAGATTCGGATTTTACCATTCAGATGACACAAAATAAATACCCGAATGTTAAATTGTTTTTCACATCGGAATTTTAAACCCATGAATGTATATTCATTAAAGGATAGGCGATTTTTTGAAATATTTCTAATAATAATGTAGCAGATTAACTATTTTTAACACTGACACATAAGGAATTATATGAAAAAAAGTGTATAATAAATTTGATTTATCAAAATAAATATTACTTTTACATTAAATTTAAAATCGATTATTATGAAATTTAATTACAAAACTATTTTCCTTTCATTGGCCATGTTGGTAGTCAGTTTTGCAACGTATGCACAATTGCCTGATTCAGGAGATCAATCAGACACTAGCGATACTGAAAGCGATCCGGACGCGTCTATCAGCACGAAACTAATATGGCTTGCAATTGTTGGGATTGCATTTGCTTATTATCAGTTAAACGCCAGAAGAAAAAGAGCATAATCATCTTTACCATATAAAGACGCACCAGATATAAAATTCTGGTGCGTTTTTTTGTTAAGTTTCACTCAAGGATTTAATAACCTTTAATACTCCTCATATTGTTTTTTTTCAAAAAAAGTAAGCCTCTCTTAAAAGAGCTGATTCCGGATAACTATATTGACATCCATTCTCATTTGCTTTTTGGTGTAGATGATGGTGCCAAAACTTTTGAGAACACCTTGTCTTTGACTAATTCATTGATTGGAATTGGTTTTTCCGGATTCATTACAACACCGCATACTATTCAGCATGTTTGGAACAATACACGGGAATCAATACTTTCAAAATCCGCTGAAACTATTTTATTATTGAAGCAAAATCAAGTAAATATTCCATTTGAAAGCGCTTCCGAGTATATGATGGATGATTACTTTGTAAAGCAATTCCAAACAGAAGACCTGCTAACGCTTAAAGACAATTATGTTTTAGTGGAAATGTCCTATTTAAATCCTCCCATACATCTTTATAACATATTGTTTGATTTACAGATCGCGGGTTACAAACCCGTTTTGGCACATCCGGAAAGGTATATTTTTTATCATCAGAATTTTCAGGAATATTATCGGTTAAAAAAAGCCGGTTGCCTTTTTCAGATGAATCTTTTATCCGCAGTTGGATATTATGGCGAAGCAGTTTATCAAACCACAAAAAAGCTTTTAAACAGTGGCCTCATAGATTATGTAGGCTCTGACCTACACCATGAAAAACACTTTCAGGCCTTTAATAGCAAAGTCAACTTAACAGATTTACAGCCTTTAAAAGAAGCTTTCAATAATAATCAATTTTTTAAAAAGTAAAATATAATAACAAAAAAAAGAAGTCTTTAAGACTTCTTTTTGAATTTATCGAATAGCTGTTTGTACCAAGGAAACCGGACTTCTTCTACGCCATAACCATAGCCGTAACCGTAGCCGTAACCGTAGCCATAACCGTAGCCATAACCATAGCCGTAACCTTTCTTCAAATCGGTATCGTTAAGAAGTATGGCCATGTTTGGTAATTTCTTTTCTTCGTAAAATGTTTGCGGAATCTTCAACATCCTTTTATCTAAGAAGTTTGCCCTTACAACATAAATGACAGAATCAGCATATTTGGAAATCAACAAAGTATCGGTAACAAGACTTACCGGAGCTGTATCTACAATGATATAATCGTACTCTTTTTTTAATGTTTCGAATAACGTCTCAACTTTTTCACCTAACAGAAGTTCTGCAGGATTTGGAGGGATTACACCTGCAGGAAGTACATAAAGGCTTTCATACTGGTCAGCCTTAATAATCAAATCATTAAGATTTACATTTTTAGATGACAGATAAGTTGTAACACCTTTGCTTGGAAGATCCATGTAAGCATCCAATTTTGGATTACGAATATCCAATCCTAGCAATAAAATCTTTTTCCCGGATAAAGCAAGTGTTCCGGCAAGATTGACCGAGATAAAGGTTTTCCCTTCTTTAGGAAAAGTTGAAGTAAGGAAAATTGTTTTGGCCTGACCCTCTGGAACATGATTTATCATAAAATCAAGATTTGTCCTGACCATCCGCATGGCTTCAGCTGATCCTGAGCGGCTATTACTCGATATCAATTCCATGTGGGAATCTGATTTGGGAATATCACCTATGAAAGGAATGGAAACATTACCCTCTATATCGGTTCGGAATTTCACCTTATTATCTAAAAGTTCCAACAGATAAATTATACCCAACGGCAGTATAACACCGATAAGCATTGCTGCGAAATAAATAATAGTCCGCTTAGGCGAAACCGGCCTTGGATTTGCAAATGCCGTATCTATAATCTTTGAATTTGGCGTAGTTACTGCTAATGAAATGGCGTTTTCTTCACGCTTTTGCAATAAGTACAAATATAAAGTTTCCTTTATCTTTTGATTTCGTGATATTCCTCGCACTGCTTTTTCCTGCAAAGGCACTTGTCCAATCCTTGAATCAAGTAATCTTCCCTGGCTTTCAAAATCGCGTGACTTAATTGCAAGAGAAGCTTTCAGGTTGTTAAGGCTTTTTAAAATGCTCACTCGCAAATCTGAAAGCTGTTTATCGATATTGACAAGCGTAGCATTCAAATCAGTAGCACTCTGCGCAATACGCGAACGTTCAGTAACGCTCTTGTTATAGGTCATAATAAGTGTATTCGCATCACTTTGTGCATCGAGTAAATTGGCTGGAATAATATCGGTATTTTTACTTTTGCTAACTATATCCGTCATCATATTGGCTACTTCTATCTGAGTCCCAATTGTGAGGAGTGTTTTTTCGTAATCACTCGAACTATTCAGATAGATATCGGCTTCGGATATAATGTCAGTTAATTTGTTTCGCTGTTTAAACACAACCAGCTCCGATTCAACACTGTCCAACTCGACAGTAATATTGCCAAGTCTTGCATTAATAAAGACTTCTGTATTGCGTGCAACCAGTTTTTTATCATTTACCGCATCCTCATTATACTTAACTACTAACATATTAAGAAAATCTGCAGCAAGTTGCTTAACCGGATCAATCATTGATAGGGATAGTACATTACTAGTAGGATTTATTGGTATTACAACTAATTTATCCCTATACATATTAACGACCTTATCTATATCTCTGATTTCTACTAAAACATTAGAATCAGTATTTGATGAAGACAATTTATCGATATTTTTAGTGACTATCATTGTTCCCATAGCACTTTTTATTGCCTGTCCATAGGAATATTTTCCCTTAACCCGTGACATTTCATCAAGGAGTTCAAAATGTGTCGGGGAAACCGAATGTATAGTAAAAGTAGTATCCGTAGCATAAAAATCTGCATGCTTATCAATAAAATCTATCGAAATTGGGCTACTCTTATAATTTCGCGTAGTTATAACCCTACCTTGAACATAAGTAGCAATATTTAGTTGCATATCCATAACGACAGCACGAACCAGATTTCTAGACTTTAGGATCGCTACTTCATTATCAATATTACCTTTGGTAATACCAAGTCCAAGATCCGAAAACATTGACATTTCAGTAGTAAGACCTCCCTTCCTATCGTCTTTTATAAGAAGTAAAGTATCAACCTGATATTCAGGGATTGTATAACGGAGATAAAAGAAAGCTACGGATAAACTAACGACAACTGATAAAACAAACCATTTCCAATGATAGATATATTTGCCTATCTGATCTTTAAGATTAAAATCCTTATCGCTGTTTTCCTCGTTCAAAATCGCTTTATTTGACATAGATTAGTTATTATATCGTAAGACTAACGCAGTTACAGTTACTAAAAGAGAGATTGTGGTAAGCCCTACGCTGATATTAGGTCCAACTGCAGAAGAATTGACCCTAACATTGTTGGGTTGGACATAAACTACATCATTTTGGTCAAGGTAGTAATAAGGTGACTGGATAAAATCCGGCTTAGTTATATCTATAAAAACATTATTTTGTACACCATTAATTTCTCTGATTAGAAGTACTTGTTTTCTATTTCCATAAATTGTCATATCGCCCGCCCTGCTCAATGCTTCAATCAAAGTAACCCTTTCCGATTCCATCGAATAGACACCAGGTCTGCTAACTTCGCCAAGCACAGAAAATTTATAGTTTATTATCCTAAGATTGATATTTGGAGAAATCAAATACGGACTCAGTTTTTCTTTTATTTCAGCCACTGCTTGAGTCCGAGTAAGACCTCCTAACTTAATGAAGCCTAAAACCGGAAACTCAATAAAACCATTATTATCAATTAAATAAGTCTGTACCCGCAATGGAGAACCAGCACGGTCTGTATAAGCATCAGTTGCTCCATAAGTGTTCAGATTATATGGTTTAGCTGCTTCGGGATCAAGCGCAGATACAATAATTGTCAATTGATCATCGGGTTGTAAAACAGGCTCGTATTTATCCAGGCTTTGAGTATCATTCTCGATTCCCTGAAAATAAATTATTTTTTTCTTTGACGCACATGAAGTCAATACAACTGTAAGCAGAAGAAAGAATACAATTTTTTTTATCATTTTTTATTATTATTGTTAACTGACATTTTTTATTGGGCGCAAATATAACCAATTTAATTTAACAAATTAAACCTTTGCCGACTTATCGTCCAGCATTTCAAAATCTGAGTTCATGCTGATAAATTCTGACACGATTATTTTCATTTTAGCGACAATCGCATTACCTGAATAGGATCCGGCTATTTCAATCAACTCATTTATATCGGAAAAAAGAATACTAAAATCTTCACAAACCTCCTGGGCAATCATAATTTTTTCATGATGTGTCGGCAAAGTTTTGGAAGAGTCACTTAATAATTCTTCATAAAGTTTTTCGCCTGGGCGCAAGCCTACGATTTGAATTTTAATTTCCTTGTCAGGAGTAAAGCCCGCCAAACGAATCATTTTAGTCGCCAGATCAATTATCTTGACCGGCTTGCCCATGTCGAAAATATAAATTTCTCCACCTTTTCCCATTGCACCCGCTTCAAGCACTAGCTGGCATGCTTCAGGAATGGTCATAAAATACCTTATGATATCCGGATGGGTTATGGTTATCGGGCCTCCTTTTGCAATTTGCTCCGTGAACAAGGGTACCACAGAACCATTTGATCCGAGTACATTTCCAAAACGGGTGGTAATGAATTTGGTATTGCTTTGCTGCATTTTCACATTGAATTTATGATGCAGCGACTGTACATACTTTTCAGCAATCCGTTTACTTGCGCCCATAACGTTACTTGGATTGACCGCCTTGTCAGTTGAAACCATTACAAAGCTATCTACGTTATATTCATAAGAAAGGTCGGCCACATTTTTTGTCCCTAAGACATTCACAAAAATAGCTTGCGCCGGATTCTCTTCCATTAATGGGACATGCTTATAAGCCGCTGCATGATAAACCACGTTTGGCTTAAAAGTATCGAATATTTCGGTTAGGTACTTTTTATCCCTTACATCAGCAATGACAGGATGTATGTGGGTATGTGTTGTTAGTTTTGAGACCTCCAGTATCAGGCTGTGGAGTGGTGTTTCAGCCTGGTCGAGAATTATTAGTCTTTTAGGGTTAAAACTTATTACCTGCCTTACGATTTCACTACCTATAGATCCCGCCGCCCCGGTTATTAATACGGTTTTATCCTGCAATTGAGACGAAATCGCTTTGTTATCCAGAACAATCGGCTTTCTTTCAAGCAAATCCTGAATTTTGAAATTGGTGATTTTTTTGGAAATCTCAGCACGGTCTTCCCAATCTGAGATTAATGGAACCGTATATACTTTATAATTGTATTCTAAGCATTCTTCAACCAATGAAAGCTTTTCTTCTTTGGATAAACTCTTGTCTGCAATAATAAGCGCTTCGGCTTCAATTGAACGCATAATTACCGGGATTCTCCTGCTAAGGTTTAGAATCGGAAGATTTAATATCCTTTTGGAAGCGTTTTGATTTTGCCTATCCACAAATCCGATTATACGGAACCTTGAAGGTTTTTCAGATTTCAGTGCATTGGCAACTGATATGGCATTGGCATCTGAACCATAAATAAGTGCGCGGATCAAATCGTTTCCTTTACTTTCAGAAAGATATATCTCGAACATTTGCTTTACTAATATCCGGTAAAGGAACAAGGCGCAAAAAGAAAATATGAAATTGATAAAAAGCCCCGTATTCATGAACAATTTCTGTCCATTTATAAAATAGCTGGAGTAATTTATGACAACCAGAAAAAACAGTGTAAAAAAAAGTGCAATGAATATTTTTACCGCATCTATAAAAGATGAGTGCCTTATAATCCCCGAATAAGTCCTGAAAAGCCAAAAGAAAAACAGGCTCAGAAAGAGATAAGCCGAAATTATAAAAATCTGATAACTCCGGTGAAAATAGTTAAGCCCCATTTCCTGCAGCATTTTGAACGTAATCAACGCACAAAACATGACAATGAGCATATCGATAGTAAGGATAACCCAACGCGGAAGATAATTAATATTTCTGATTTCTCTTATATTCTTGAAACGATCAAAAATCTGTGAAATCAATGAACCAATATTGGATGTATTATTCTGAGACACTGAAAATTATTTTGTTCTTAAAAAGGAATTCAAATATAACCTATATAAATGACTACAGAGGTTTCTTATAAAAAAATATTACTTTTTACTAAAAAAAGCATCAAAAGCGGCTTTAAGCCTATTCTTCTCATCTTCTCCCAAATTAGACCCGGAAGGCAGGCACAGGCCAAAATCGAAAAGATTTTCGGATACCGTATTTCCATAATATGGATACTTTTCAAAAATTGGCTGCAGGTGCATCGGTTTCCATAACGGCCTGCTTTCTATTTCAAGTGATTCCAGAAAAATCCGCAAATCTTCACGGTTTTTTCCGCTTTTTTTAGGATCAACAACAATAGCACTCAACCAATAATTGGAAAAGCACTTACTATCAGACACTGAAAAAACGGTAACACCATCAACATCTGAAAAATAATTTTCGTAAAAATCATGCATTTTGCGGCGCAACGCAATGTGTTTATCGAGTACTTCCATCTGGCCACGCCCAATTCCCGCACAGATATTACTCATCCTGTAGTTATATCCTATTTCGCTATGCTGGTAATGCGGTGCGTTATCCCGTGACTGTGTCGAAAAGAATACCGCACGATCTTTAAGTTCTTTACTTTTAGTCACGATTGCGCCGCCGCCGGAAGTAGTGATAATTTTATTTCCGTTGAATGACAAAATGCCTATATCGCCCAAGGTTCCGCACATTTTTCCTTTATAGCTGCTTCCTAACGCTTCGGCGCTATCTTCTATAACCGGAATTTCGTAACGGTTAGCGACCTCCATAATTTCATCAGCCTTGAACGGCACACCATATAAATGAACGGCTATTATGGCTTTGGGCTTTTTCCCTTTTGAAATCCGGTCTTTAACAGCTTCCTCCAATGCTTGAGGGCAAATATTCCATGTATCGGGTTCACTGTCTACAAAAACCGGGATTGCGCCCTGGTACAAAATAGGATTCGCAGAGGCTGAAAATGTCATACTCTGGCAAATAACCTCATCGCCGGCTTTTACACCAAGCATTATTAACCCTAAGTGTATGGCTGCAGTTCCGGAACTTAATGCTCCAACATGAACATTATCTCCAAGATATTTTTCAAGATCTGATTCAAAACCGCTTACATTCGGCCCTAAAGGAGCTACCCAATTTGTATCGAAAGCTTCCTGTACGTACTGCTGTTCGGTTCCTCCCATGTGCGGAGACGAAAGCCAAATTTTTTTGTTCATTTTTGTTTATTATTGTTGCAAATATAACAAGAAAGTAGAGCTTTCAAAAATTATATCCTTGCAAATGTTCTAATTATAATTATAATATCCAGCCAAAAAGACTTTACGTGATAATAATCAAGATTCATTTTAATTTTATCCGGAAAAATAACTTCATCGTTGTACTTTAAAGGATTTTTTTGCCGTGCCAACAGGTTTTCTTCATCAGCATATTTTATACTGGCAAGGCTGGTGATTCCCGGTTTGAGCTCTAAAATTTTCCTGTCCTCACCTTCAAGCAGATCATAATATCCCGGAATATCCGGTCTTGGCCCTACAAAACTCATATTACCAATCAACACATTCAGAATCTGGGGCAGCTCGTCGATTTTATATTTCCTGAGAAATTTGCCAACTGATGACATTTCCTGTGTTGCCGGATTAATAGTTTTGAGCTTATATATTACAAACAATTTTCCAAACTGCCCCACTCTTTTCTGAAGAAAAAAACCATTAGACTTAGTATCAATTGATGCAACAACATATCCCAAAAATATCAACCAGCCCATAAAAACAAGGGCAATCAAAGATAAAACGATATCAAAAATCCGTTTTGCTATCATTAGCTTTTTTATAAAATACTACTGTCAGCTTTTCGTTTAGAATTATTTAGTAAAAAACACCAAACCTCCATG
>CAZSDN010000003.1:41675-53595 GCA_964605595.1 uncultured Flavobacterium sp.
CATGGCTCGCCACTGAAATTCAGTTCTCAATGTCCTTTAATATTTCAAGCATTTCAATATAATTCCTGCTTTTGATCTTTGGCAGATAAACATCTGAAACATTAAAATCCTGCTTATGGATATTCGCTCCGTCATCAAGCAGGCAAATAGTCGTCCAGCCCAATTTGTTTGGTGTAATAAAATCCTTTTTGGGATTATCGGCAATATAAATATAGGATTCGATCCCATCTTCCATAAATGCCAAAAAATTATTTTCGTTTGGCTTTTCCGAACCGAATTCTTCTGATATTATAATTTTATCGAACAATTCCTCAATTTTGAGCGCTTTGAGTTTATTCCGCTGGGTTATTGACCTTCCATCTGAAATTAAACCCAATTTGAAATTTTCCTGCTTACAGAAATCCAGTGTTTCCTGAACTCCTTCAATCAGTTTAATCTCTGGAAAATGTGTTCGGTATTGTTCCAAAAATGTTTGTACATCAATATTATATTTTTGAGACAAAAACTCAAAAACATTCTCTTTCCCTGAATATTTATCCAGCATTATTTCATATACATTTTCGTCTTCAAGGCCCAAAGCAATTGCCAAATAAGCCGATTTCAGAAAATCCATCTCATAAGCCAGCGTATCGTCAAGATCAAAAATCACATATTTATTCTTCATAATTCCTGACTAAAATCTCATCATCATAACGCAGCATCAAAAGCCTGTCTTCCCATCCGTCGAAATGCGGAACCGGATTTCCTAAAATATATTCTTCTATCAAATATTTAGGATAATTGGCTCCCGCGAGATAACTCAACGGATAACCGCCTCCAAATCTGGGATTTATCTCAATACCGATAATTCTTTTGGTATCCCGGTTAAAGAAAAACTGCATTGTAAGGCAACCTATTGCGCCTTCTATTTTAGGCAATCTTTCTTTAATGTAATTTACAATTTCGTTTTTTGCGGTTACTCCCTTGTTTACTTCGCCGGCTCTTACAAAAATCCTCTTTCTCGGAACAACACACTTGAGTTCATTATTTTTATCATAATAGGTATCGACGGTATATTCATCATGTAAATCATGGTCAATATATTCCATAAACATCAGTTTCGGATTTTGAAAATGATAATCCGTAAGTTCTGAAGCATCATTGATCAGGAAAGTATCTTTGCTCAAACTTCCGTCATAAGGCTTAATAAATAAAGGGAAAACCGGATTTTGCTTGTCAATGTTTCTCGGAATATCAATATCCTTTTCAATAAAAAATGCATTGATAATTCGTTTATCTCTACATTTCTGGACAAAATCTGAAGATGAAACCACTACTTTTATCCCTTTTTCTGAAAGCAATTTTTCATTTTCGGACAGAACCAAAAGCTCGGTATCGATAGTCGGGATTATCAGTTTTATATTCCAATCCTTGCAAATTGAAAGTAAATTTTGAATATAACTTTCATGCGTTACCCTTTCTACTTTTTGGTATCCGTCAGAAATCTGGCAGGCAGGCGAAAGCACCGGATTCAAATCAACCGCATAAACTTTGCTTTGTGGATCTATTATTTTTAGTTCTTTCTGAAAAGCCCTGACCAAAGAAACTCTTTGCCCGGCCGATGTAATTAAGATATTGTTCATTCTAATTGTTTCCGTTAAAATATTCCATTGTTGCTTGTCCGTCCTGGGAGATCCCTTCGCTTACAAAAACCTTTTTGACCGTTAAAAGAAGGATTCTGCAATCTAATAAAAAACTTATATTATCTACGTACCAAACATCAAGCTCGAATTTTTTCTCCCATGAAATTGCATTTCTTCCGTTTACTTGTGCCCAACCGGTAATTCCAGGGCAAACTTCGTGTCTTCGTTTCTGAATTGCATTATATAACGGAATGTATTCAGGCAGCAAAGGCCTTGGCCCGACAAGCGACATATCACCTTTTAATACGTTTATTAGTTGTGGAATTTCGTCTAAAGATGTTTTCCTTACGAATTTTCCAACAGAAGTCAGCCGTTCTGCATCAGAGAGGAGGTTTCCGTTTACATCTTTTTTGTCATTCATTGTTTTGAATTTTACGATCCTAAAAACCCTTTCATTTTTGCCTGGCCTTGACTGAAAGAAAAATGGTTTCCCTTGATTTGCAAAAAACAAACTGATCGTGACCAAGATAAAAACCGGGGAAATGCACAATAATCCGAAAAAGGCTATTGTAAAATCTATTATTCGTTTGAAAAAGTTTTTATACATAATTATATCGTTCTGAATAACATTCTTTTTATCACTTCTTTTTTATAAAGCTAGTATACGGATTAAGCATTTTTTTAAGCAATGGTACTTTAAGCATCAGCAATAGAGAAATGATGACAAGGCCAGCGACTAATAACATGCTATAATAATCCGGTTCTAGTTTGAGGTAGCGGTACAATATGAATCTGTAAAATTTTATCAAAAAGACGTGATATATATAAAAGAATAGCGAATCATTACCTAATTTACTAAATACCTTAAAATCGGGTATCAATCTTATAACAGAAACCGACAATAAAACAGTAAAAACCAGAGTAATAAGTTCCATGCTACAAACGTCTATTAAATCCGATCCAATAGCACTGAAATGTTTACTTCCCCAAAGTAAAAATCTCAAATTATCAAAATCGTGCGCATAATCAGAAGTGACAAACCCTATTGAAACCGCGATAACCAAGAACGCTATTATTTTTGGCAATTCCCTAATTTTCATTACCTGCTGATGGGTTGCATATACGCCCAATAAATAGAAAGGGAAATAAACTATGGTTCTGGATATGGATAATATCTCTCCACCTCCCCAATCTAATGGGATAAATCCAAAACAAAATGATAATAAAACCGAAAAAAACAACAAGTATTTTGCTTTAAAGCGCGGTACTAAATATGTCGCTATCATTCTCCACCAAACCAAACTCAATAAATACCATAATGTCCAACTCGGTTTTAAAAGAGCATATAATGAAAAGTCTGCTTCCACCACAAACCAAAACAAATGAAAGACTAAGTAAGTTTCTAATATTTTGAAAACAGATTTCTTAGAAGATTGCCAATCAAATTTCTTATGAAAGTATCCAGAAACAGACACAAACAAGGGCATGTGGAAGAGATAAATAAAATACCATGTAGATTTCATTTTGAAATCATCATCTCTTTCATCGAAAAGCAATGAATGTCCAATAATCACAAAAATTACAAGGACAAATTTGAGCGAATCATAATATGTAATACGTTGTTTTTCCATCGCTTTATTCTTTTGTACTTCCGTGTTCCGGAATCCTTTTATCTTCATCGGGCAATTTCATATAATCTCCATAAAATTTCGTTAGATACTCATGGTAATTATCCATTACCATCAGCTCAGTGTCTTCAAAACGGATTTTTTTGTAAGAATTAAAAATGGCTTTAGGCAAAATATGACTTATATATTTGAACTGGTCCAAAGAAGAAAAAACATAAGCTGTATTTTCATTTCTAAGTTGCCGAGCTACCGCATCGTATTTTTCCTGTTTAGCTTTTTGCCCAAAAGGCAATCCAATCATATATGTTAATGCGGAAAGGAATTTTCCGGGAATTCCTCCTTTGGATAAGGTGAGTTTCTTTTTGAGGGTTCCCTGAAGGAATTTAAGTTTTAAAATCTGTTTTTTTTGTTTTGACGGAACATCAGAAATGTTATCAAAAACGAAAACGTCTACAAATATATCTTTGCTTTTATTCTTGAAATGAGGAACCCAAAGTTCCTTTACAATTTCAAATTCTGATGGTAAAACCCTAATGAATTTTTCGTATTCCTCACGTTCAAAAACCACATCGGCATCATCATCCCATGGAATAAATCCCTGATGGCGGACTGCTCCTATTAAAGTTCCCGCAAACAAACTATATTTAATATTATTATTAGTGCAAATCCTGTCTATATCTTTTAACAGCACCAATAACTCATCGTGTAGATCTTTAATTTTTTTTGTCATTTGTTTGATTTCATTGTTATTCCCAAATTCATAAAATCAATCTTTATTTATAAATCCGCATTACTGCATCAGGTATATCGGTAGAGATAGAAGATATAGGCAGCTCTTTGAGCCTTAAAATATCAGGAATGTTATTGACTGTCCACACTCCAACTTCAAAATCCCTGGAAACCAAATATTGAACAAAATTAGGGTCTGCCATAATCAAATCGTATCGTATACTTACTGCATTTACATGTGCAGCTTTTAGTTTTTGGAAGTTCATGCTCTTGCTTTTTGCTATAAAACGTGTTTTAATTGACGGATTATATGCTCCGATATGTTCCAGTATTCTCATATCAAAAGAAGACAGCTGGATTCTATCTTGTAATCCTGCATCCATTAACCTCTGAGCAACAGTCCGAGCAAAATACTTTTTGAAGTTGCTTGATCCTTCCGATTTTAACTCAGCTGTCAGAATAAAATTTTGATAATTTTTAACCATCTCCAAAAATGTATCAAATCGCGGAAGAGGTTGTCCGTTACCTAAGTCAAGCTGGTCTAAAATATAAGAAGGAGTTTGTCTGATAATATAGCCCTTTATCATCGCATCATGATTCAGGTAAAGAATACTGTCAGACGACATTCGTATATCAACTGAAGCGCCATGCATTTTATTTTCCCATGCCAGCTGAACCGCAGGCAGTGAATTGTCTGCATTTCCTATAGGTTTCCAAAAGCCTTTATGGGCTATGATCTTTATTCCCCTAAAGTCATATTTTTGAACAGGATCTACAGATTCGACTGGATCTACAGGAAAAACTGGTTCATTTTCAATCGGATCCACAATATCTACCGGGTCTATTACATCTTCAGGTGGAGAACAAGCACCCAAAAAGGATAATATAATAAATAGTAATCCCATAAGTTTTGTTTTCATTACCAATAATATTTTTGAATTCTTAATATTCAGCTATCACAAATTATCGCTGTCTTTTTATTTCTTCAAAGATTCTTTTTGAAGAATTTCCGTCAAAATATTTATGAAATTTGTTCATAAATTTATTTATCAATTCTGATTGCCTTGGATCGTTTGTCCAGCTTAAATCATCAATATATTGCAATAGTTCATTTTCATGATACACAAAAGGCCCCGGAAGCGCATCTTCAATATTATCAAACATAGACCGGCATTTTTCCAGATACAGCTGATGGTCAAACATATAATAAATAATTGGCCTTTTGGTAATACTAAAATCTGTTACTATTGAACTGTAATCCGAAATCAATAAATCTGTAACGATCAGTAATTCCTGAACATCTTCTACAGATTTTGTAAGATCAAAAACATTCGAAAGATTATCCGGAACAATAAAAAACTCGTCCCACGGATGTTTTTTTATTATAAAAACCTGATTTCTGATTTTCAGATAGTCATTAAAAGTACGCCAAAAATCCTGAGAAAAGTTATCCTGTGTAAAATGATCCCTGAAAGTTGGCGCATAAGTAATAATTTTCGAATAGCTTTCTAATGCGTATTTCTTTTTAATCCTGTCGGTCACGGCCTGATCCTGAAAAAAAGCATCATTGCGCGCCAAACCTGTAACAATTGCCGACTTAATGTTGAATTTCACATTATGCATCTGTTTGTCATAATCTGAAATAGCTGTTACAAAACGGTACCTGTCAAAATGGAGCTGGTATATTTTTCTTGTGTAATTATCAATGTTTTTGTTTGCCATTCCAACATTTTTAATTCCTGCGCCATGCCATAACTGAATTAGGGAAATCCCTTTAAATGACATAAATCCCGTAGTCGCGTCGATGATTATGTGTTGTGCCCGCAAAGTGTACCACAGCAGGTTATGCGCTCCTTTTACAACAGGAAAACCGAGTTCGTTTACTTCGTTATACACTTTTTGGTTCCTTGCAAAAAAAACCGATTTGAATTTTGGCTCATTTGCATTGGCATAGAGATATAAAAACTTAAGGTTTCCCGCAAACTTATTCGGGTCGTGGATCGAAACATAGAACAAAAGATTCTTCTTTTTAGGGATAATGAACGATAAAACATTCAATATAGTCCTAAAAATGAAACTTTTAATTCTACTTATATAATAGGCTGGGGATTTCATTAGCTTTTACTGTTCTTAAGTATTTCTTTCATCTGGGTTGTAGATATGCCTTCGGTTCTTGGCAGGTAAATAACCTCGCAATGTTCTTCAAGGAAATCAAATTTTCCTTTCCAATCATCTCCCATTACAAAATAATCCACATTATACTTTTTTACATCTTCGATCTTCTGTTCCCAGTCATTCTCTGGGATTACCATATCAACATAATCCAAAGACTCCAGATATTTCTTCCTTTTCTCGTAAGCAAACTCACATACCTTGCCTTTCTGAAGGTTAAACTCATCGGTAGAAAGCCCTACGATCAGCCTGTTGCCAAAACTTTTGGATCTTTTCAGGATTTCAAGATGCCCGTAATGCAACAAATCGAACGTTCCGTAGGTAAGGACTGTTTTAAATTGTTTTTTAAGCAATGTAAGAAAATCAATATTCAGGTTCTCAACTTCTTTTTTGATAAAATAACTGATCAGGGTTTTCAAGATCGGTAACGTCTCGATTATCTTCCGGTCGATGATATTGTCAAGCAACTGCAAAGTCCTCAGGCCTTCAACCACAACCGACTTGTTCATCGTCTCACTATCATAAAAACCTTTTCCGATCATCAATCCCAGCGTCCTGTTCCGGCTTAAATCAGATAATGAGGTCAGGCAGAAATCGCCCAAGCCGCAACCCAGGCTTATCGTATTGGGATCACACTGCAAATGTTTCAAAAGCTTCTTGATCTCGTTATAACATTGCGTGAGAAGAAAATAACGGGTATTGAACGAATTGAACTTCGCGTCGATGTTTCCGATGTAGATGGCATAGATATTCTTAAGGGCGCTTAAATATTCTACTCCGTCAATATCGGTGGTATAATCAAGATACAAATCTGTTCCGTCTACCATGTTGCGGATTTTTGCCGACTGGTTATACGTTTCGTATCCAAGTGTGAGCAACGTAGGATGGTTATTGACAAGCTCGCTGCTAAAAGATGGCCCTTTAAGGCTTACAAAATTCTCTAATCCGTAGGCCGATTTAAAATACTGGTAAATCGTATTTCCGTCAAGCATAAGGCCTTTTGACATATTGATGATGAGCGCGTCTTTTTTGACATGGTTCTTAAAAACCTCATCAAGGCTTACTATCACTCCGCTGGGAACTGCGATGATAATTACTTTATAATCGATCAGTTCGCTATAATCGCAACTTGCCTTTACTCTTTTTTTGAGGATTAGGTTGTTGAAATATTTCTTGTTGGTTCTTTTTTCATTTATCTCAAAAGCCTGTTCTTTGTTCCTCCCGAACAAAACAATCTTATTCTTTTTGTTCAAAGATAATTGATGGGCCACAGATGTAGCAAAAGTTCCCGTTCCAATAATAGCGATCTTACTCATTATTTATATTTTTTATTTTTTAGAAAACCTCTAAAAATTATTTCTGTTAATGGTTACAATTCTTTATAGTTTCAATATGGCTTCCATAACCCTTTTAGACGAATTTCCGTCATTATATGTGTGGAATTTATTCTTGAAATTCTGATAACTTTCCTGCGCTAAAGGCGTATTTGTCCAATCCTGGTCTGAAATTTTATTCAGTAAATCTTCCTCGTCTTTTACAAAAGGCTTAGGAAAAATTTCATTTAAGTCATAATACATTGTCCTGCAGGTTTCCATATACTGGTCATAATCATAATTGTAAATAATGATCGGTTTTCCAGTAATGGCAAAATCGGTAATAATCCCGCTATAATCGGAAATCAATACGTCTGAAATCAATAATAGCTCCTGAACATCCGAGACTAAAGTAGAAAAGTCTTTAATATTGGAAAAATTCGCAGGAACTTTCAGGTATTTGTCCCAAGGATGTTTTTTGATCAAAAAAACACTATTGGATCGGATCAGGTAATCATTCAAACGGTTCCAAAAACTTTCAGAAAAAGGCTCGGTTGTATTAAAATCCCTAAATGTTGGTGTATAAGAGATAATTTTATCGAAACCATTAACGTCGTATTTTCGTTTCAACAAATCTGTAAATGTCCTGTTTGAAAAGAAAAGATCGTTTCTTGGAGAACCGGTAATCATAGCATTTTCAGAATCAAAAGAGTCATTTTTCCGCTTAAGGTCATCATTGGAATTAGCAACAATTATCCTGTATTTTTTATAATGTTTTTTGATTCTGTTTAATTTACTGTCATTATTGTTATTTAAAAGCCCGATGTCTTTAAATCCTGTTCCATGCCACAGCTGGATTATTGAAAAATTACCGTCTGAAAGCCTTTTTAGCGTGGCGTCAATGATGATGTGCTCTGCTCTTAAAACGTTCCAAATAGCCAATATAGGATTGTTAACAGCTAAATATCCCTGGCTCTTAATTTCATTGTACACTTTATGGTTTCGGGCGATGTAAACATTCTTTATTTCTTTATGATTTTCATTAGAATAAATAAACAATGCTTTTGTATTGCTGGCAAATTTCCTGGGATCGTGAGCCGGAATATATACATAAAGCCTCTTCTTTTTGGGCACTATATAGGATAGTAATCCTGTTAAAAAAGCCAATGTATCACTTAAAAAATTTCTCATAAAATTATTTGGTTCACAAAAATAACAACAATAATATATTAAACCGGTAAATCCGCTATTTTTAAAAATCAGGTTATCTTAAACTTTTTTTGACAAATTAAACATATCCGTCATGTATTCTTTAATTTCCAACAATTCTGAATCTTTGATTTCCAACGCATTCAAAACATTTGGCGGGGCCGGCCAATTGGTGTCAACAAAGCTCTTTCCTTTGAATTCGACTTCTTCAGAATACCTTGGCACTACGTGAAAATGTACTTGATTATCAACCATCATCAAAGCCAGATAATTCAGTTTTTCGGGTTTGAAGGCAGCATCCAGAATTTTGCTTATTACTTGAAAAGCATGAGCCAGATCCTTTCCTTCTTCCGGAGTTAAACCGTCTAAAGTTTCACATTGACGGTTTAACGACAATATAAGCGAACCCAATGTGATTTGTTGAGGCCTCAAACTGATATTCCAAGCTCCTTCACTACAAATCAGGTATTCTTTTATTTTGAATTTATTGTTAAACTCTTGCATCGTTGGTTATTTTGTTCAACACTTCTTTCAGCTTCGTTGATGAAGTTCCGTCAGTGTACGGAAAATATATAACTTCTACTCCTATGTCATTAAAATCTTTCTCAATTTTATTCCATTTATCTGTTCCTTGCCAATCGCTTCCAACAAACATTTTATTGAACTTTACCGTTTGCCAGGCTTCCATTTTATCCATAGTGGTTTGAGCAACTACCTCATCAACATATTTTATAGCTTCAACAATTTTTATTCTTTCCTGAAACGGAATTACAGATTTCGTGTTTTTATATGCCACTAATTCATCTGACGTAACGCCTACAACTAAATAATCGCAATTTTCCTTTGCTTTTCTCAAAACGTTCAAATGTCCAACATGGAACAAATCAAAAACCCCCGTGGTATATCCTATTATCATAATCTATTTGTTTTTTAATTGATTATACTCTTTTTTTAACGCTTCCCAAACATATTTTCGTTCATATCGGTCAACAATCATTTTTCGGGAATTTTGCTTTAAGCTATTAAATAACTCTTTGTTCGAATAAAATTCTTTCATCTTTTCATACAATCCTTCAAATTGCTGCGGCTCGGTAATTGTTCCGTTTTGGCCTTCAACAATGATTTCATTGCAACCATTTATATTTGATACTATAGCCGGAAGCTCCATTGCTCCGGCCTGCATCACAACATTCGGGAAGCCTTCCCTGTAACTTGGAAAAACCAACGCGTTAGAAATTGCAAAATACGGCCTTACATCTTTTTGGTGCCCTGCCCAGATAATGTTAGGGTTGCTTTCTATGGCGTCGCTTGTTTGCTTTTTTATTGGGAAAAGGTTTTCTTCTTTGCTTCCCACAAGCAATAATTTTATATTTTCTTTATCCAGTTTCTGAAAAGCCTCAACCAATTCGTTGATTCCTTTATCGCCTACTAACCTTCCGACAAATACAAACACAAAATCATCCGGCTGAAACCCTATCTCTGATCTTAACTGATCCTTGCTTGCATCGCTTACCTGTTTAGGACTAAAAAACTCGGTATCGATCCCATTTGAGCTTCCGTTTCCGAGAACCTTAAGTTTATCTTGAGAAGTAAATTTATTTTCCAAAATAATATCATACAATCCGACAGAATTTGGATAAACCTTTGTTGCATATGCATACGTAAGCTTTTCCATTATATCCAGAATTGTCCTTTTAAATCCTGTAATAACCAAAAGTGGCATTCCGGCGACGGTATGCAGCCTATGAGGAACTCCGGCTAATTTTGCGGCTATCATTCCCACTAAACCTGCTTTGGGCGTATGCGTATGGACGATTTGAGGCTTTTCCTTTTTGAATAATCTATACAACTGATAGATGGATTTAATATCCTGCAACGGAGAAACGACCCTTGCCATTTTTATAGGAATTGTTTTTATTCCTTCATTTTCTATAACATCATTCAAAGCCTTGCCGGGGCTAGAAACGCCTATTATTTCAAATCCGTTTTCTTCCATATACCTGAGTTGCCCTTTGAGCAAGGTTCTCATAGACTGCGGAATAGTTGTGATTCGGATTATTTTGGGTTTGGATTGTAACATAACTTGATTTTAACTTTCAGTAAACATGTTTTGATTTACATAATAAAAGATTATGATGACGGCCCAAAATATAGAGTTCCTTAAACCATTATGCGTAAGATTATAAAAAAATAAGGGAAAGAGAATCGCCAAACCATTTAACGTGTCCTTTTTTATTACTGAATACAATATATTCAAAAATAATATGAATCCTAAAATACCGTATGAAAAAAGCATCGTCCCAAATCCTGAGTGGAGCTCTAAGTGGTGCCTTGATTCAAATCTGTCATATTTACCTTCTCCAGCCCCAGTAAGCAAATATTCTGGATTTTTGTATATCCTGTCATAACCACGTATCTCTGCTTCTGAACTTCGTGAATTTATATTCCTTTCGGTTCGATTTTCGATAAGGTTTAACCTTTTTCCGACAAAATCTGTACTTAGGGCATAGGGGACAGTTATAAAAACCATTAATAATAAAAGTATAGAAGTAAAACTAAGTTTAAATCCCACTTTGTAAAGCATATAGAAAAACAATAAAATAATACTTCCCAACGCGGCTCTCGAGCCGGATAACAGTACTAAATATATTGTAATAAAAAAAGCATAAATCAATATAAGCTTATTATCCCGGTACTTTGATTTCAGGATACAATATAATGTAATCATCGAAACGGCAAAATATCCTAACTGGTTTGGGTTATTAAAAAATACAGGGTTTCTGGTTCCGGTTTCACTATTTCCGTTTGTTATGCCTAAAAGGCCCAAAATAAACTGCAGGCTTATCGAAAACAATACAACAAGAGCAATTATATTATTTATTTTTTGCCTGTCCTTTCCCAAAAACATATAAAGAAAGAGGAAAGCAAATAAAAAATTAAAAATATAAAAGAGGTTAAAAAACAGAAGACTATTACGGATACCACTAATTGCGAACAAATAGAACCAATAACTAGAATTCACTATTATTATGAGAATTAAAAGTCTTAAAAACTTCTTAGTTATTGATTGATTGAACACCTTATAGAAACCCTTGCTGAGCAAAACCGGCACTATTCCTATCGCAAATATTATATCTGCAGGCTGAGGCATACCGCTCGGAAAAATATAGAAAGGAGCTAAAATTATGTATAAGCAAACAACTATTATTATATATTTATTCATAATTCTTTATGATCAATGGATCTA
>CAZSDN010000003.1:53605-54394 GCA_964605595.1 uncultured Flavobacterium sp.
TATCATTCAAATAATTAAAGTGTTCGATGATTGAATGCAATTGATTTAAATTTTGTTCTACATCATTTGCCAAATTATGAGGATGCCACCACAAATGATAATTTAGCCCATGCTTAGCAGCATAGGTCATTTCTCTTTTTATTCTTCTCATTTTTATTCCCTGTATTATTCTTTCTTTTGCTTTATATGGCCTGAAAAAACGACTCGAAGGAATTTCCACAAGACCATTTCTTATTACTATACTTTTATTATCAAAACATAAGGATTTTGAAATCGGAAAAAGCGTATCAATTGCCCTAAGAATTGGCGTGGCTTTTCCATGATTATTTTCCCAAAACCATACGGCAGGATTTGAGCGAACGATTTCAATACCATTTTCCTCTGCTATTTTCAGGTATTCAGAATTATATTGATTTCTGGGAAAAACTAATGACTTCAATTTTACATTAAAGTTTTCTTTAGCTATAGCTTGGGCCGCTTTCAAATCAGCCTCAAATTGCTCTACATTTTGGCCTTTTGCATTACAGTAATAATGAGAAAAAGTGTGCGTCCCTAACTCTTGTCCCTTAGTATTTAGGATCAACTGTATCAAACTTGGAGCAAAATGAAATGGATCTTTATCCTCATTTTCCCCAACAATATCAAAATAATTATAGTAATTTAAAGATTGGTTATTATAATTTGGTTTTAATTCCGGAGAAAATATAGTTAACTGCTCCTTATCACGAGTAAATAAAAACCCAACAGTTGCCCAAGTTGCCCTGATATTATTTTTTTCAAACAAATTGA
>CAZSDN010000003.1:54404-59933 GCA_964605595.1 uncultured Flavobacterium sp.
CTTTTGGAATAAGTATCCGGGTGTCTAAAAAATACTTTTTTTTATTTTCTAAGTGCCATTTTTCGGCTCCTCCCCAATGAAGTTCAAAATCAAGTGAAATTATAAATTTTCCTACCATTCTTTTTAATTAAAATAATTCTAAATCTCCGCTAGTCCAAGCCCATTTCTTTCTATCCAAAAAACTATCTATGTCCTGATTGACAGTTTTTAATACAACTGTGAGTCCTTTATTGCCATAATTCATAAAACCATTTCTTTTTGCAATTGTCTCTAATTCCAGATTGCCCTCTACTGTTAATGTAGCCAAATCGGCTCTGTATGACTTTAAGAGTTGATTTATAGCTTTTTTAAATTCTATTTTATTTTTGGTTTTATTGATAATTAAGTCGCAAATCCTTAATTCGTTTATTCTCCCTTTTTTTAATAACCGAAAAAAAAGTATAAAAGAATCGGATGTATAGCAACCATACTGGTATACAGGGACATCTTTATATCGCCACAGAAAATAATCAAGATTAACAGGTTTCGCCAGATTGTTCTCGTTGGCCATCAGTTGGTTATCAAAAAAGCTCATAACTTTTAAAATGTTTGCTTCTTCTGTTAATCTGTGTTGAATTGCAATATTTTTTGTGTCAAATTTTTTCTTAAATATACGATTATATAATATTTCAAAAGGATTTCCAATTTTTACAAATAAATTGGATTTTCCCAATTCTTTCCATCCCATTTTCAAATTCCCGGCTAGGCTCTTTGAGTTTGGGGTATTGAATACAAAATCCACTCCTTCTTTTTTCATAATATCAAGAACTGATTCTGTCAATAAAGAAAATAAACCTTTTCTACGGTAATCAGGGTGTGTTGCAGCGTCGACGGCACGTACGCATTTATATGTTTTATTATTTATTTGCCATTCCCATTTCATAAATGTTCTTAGCCCTATCAACTTATCTTCATCAAAAGCCAGTAAGATATAAGATTTACCATAAGGGTTTTTAGTATGTTTCCAATTCCAAAAATTTACGCTTCTAATGCTTTTATCTCCTAGGCACAGCTTAACCAACGATATAATTTTATCATCATCGTCAGCTACGGATTCCCTTATTTTAAATCCTTTTTCCATGTCTCAATATATAAATTATAAGCCTCTAAAAGTGTTATATTCGTTTTTAAGCTCACTGAAATTCTGGTTAATTTTTGAATTAATCAACTCTACATCCAGACCTCTGTTGTTAACTTTTTGATAATTGAGCAATAACGGATTTTTTTGTTTAACATCCATGTTCTTCAACACCATTCTTCCTCCTCTTTTGGTTTCAATGAGATAATTAAAATTATTATATTTAACATTATCCAAAATCAGTTTATTATTACTTGTCAAGTCATCTGTGCCGAACAAAAATACTGATTTATTCTTTTGAACTGAACTAAAAACCGTGTTTGTAAATTGAACATAATTATTCCTGAATTTTTCTTTCTTATTTAGCCACATTATTATAAACAATGTAGTATTTGATTCGTCAATCAACCTGAAAGAACTATTCTTGATAATTAACTTATTTGCATTATAAATCTTATTACTGTTGCTAGCTCGTAAATTAAATTCCGAATCATCAATATAAACCTCTGAATCCCGTGCATTTATATAAAAATCACTGTGTAATGTTTTTATATTTTTGAGCTTGATGACGCTTTTGTCAAGCACGCCTACATGGAACTTTCCGGGAGCAACTATATTGGATAAATTGGCAACAACTTTTTTAGAATTTCCAAATCCGGCTCTGATTACTTCAAAATCAATCCCGGGGTTTTTAATTATTTCTCCTGATTCTATCAAATAATTGTCAATAGTGATGATTGAATTTCCTCCGTTACTGACAAAAGCGCCCCTGTAAATATCTTTCGCTTTACAATTGTTTATTACTACTTCTGCATTTACAAAAACCGTTATGCCGTCTCCCGCACTTTTAATGAAAGTACAATCCTGTATCAAAACCCGCGTCCTTAAATGGACATTTTTATTTCCACTAACAAAAATCAGATGCTGCTGCTCTAATTTATAGTTTGAATAATCTCCTTGGTTTTCAATATTTCCATCAAAAATCAGGTTTTTTATTACGGCTCTTTTTTCTTCCATATCTCCTGAAATCGTGAGCAACCTTCCGAATTTCGGCCTGTTTGCTGTTCGCTTCAGAATCGTTTTATTATTAATCCCAACTAACTCTATAGGATATTTTAATCTTAATTCAGAAACGTTATAGGTACCTTCCTCAAATAAAATTGTCTGAATTCCTTCTGAATTAGCATGTTCAAAAAGCTCATTGAGTTTTTCAGTATCCTCAATATTGTCATTAGGATAGATCCCGAATTCACTAACCGACATGGTTTGGGCACTCTGAATAAAAGGGAGGAATAAAAAAATTACAATCATTCTCATCTTCTAACTATTTTAGACTTGAAACAGCAGGGCTACTTCATTTTTTACGCAGCGAAACCAAAAGCAATAATTATGTCTTTGTCAAAATACAATATAGTCTCTATATTACAAGACTGGAAAATGTTGCGCTTGAGAAGGGATAATATTAATAATAACATATTGTATTAAATAACTTTGCCAATCCCTGCATTTTGACTTTTAGAATGTAATATAACGTAACCGTAAGAACGGCAGGTGTAAATTATAATCTATAAACTCTTATTCGCTATCGGGTATTAGCCTAGGAGCGTTTTGCAAATCTGTTTTTACAATTTTTGCTGGATTTCCTGCCGCAACCGAATTTTCAGGTACATCTTTTGTGACAACAGCATTAGAAGCTATAATGGAATTGTTACCAATGGTTACTCCTTTATTTATCCTTGCACCAGTTCCAACCCAAACATTTTCTCCAATCACTATGGGTGCTGAAATTGAATATTTCCAGGTTCTATATGGAGAGTTCCACGGAGAATTATACATTATTTTTCTGTCCTCAGGATTCAAAGGGTGACCATTATTGTCAAAAATTCTTACATTATGGGCAATTGCAGTTCCTTTTTTAATTGTAACGCTGTTTACACATCCAATGACAGTTCCAAAACCAATCTTTACGTTTTCTTCCAATGTAATTTTCCCATTGAATTTTGATACGATTTTTCCATACATTCTGTTTCTGTCATGAATTATTATATCGCCTTTTTTACTTCCATTTGTGAGTTTCACTGACGATGTATGAGAAAAATCAACGAAACCTTTATAAGTAGCTTTGTCTCTGAAGCGATAAGAGAGTATTTTACTTGTAACTTTTTTTACAATTTTCTTAAAGACTTTTTTTATTTTCATATTACTTTGGAATTTGTATGACCTGTCATTTACATAGTAATAAATTTTCGGTCAATATTTAAATGATGGCTTAATTTTTTGGGGTTGAATTTCAATCCCGGTTATTATTTTTGATTGCAATATTTTACAGTTGCTTAATAATTCCTCACCTTTTAAGTACTTTAGATTTGAAATAAGCAACTTCATCCTTCAATAGCATAAAATACATGGAAATGTATAATACCGCAAAAACCACAAACGCAATAATTACATTTATGTCAAAATACAACATGGTTCCCACTACTACCACGGCTGAAAATGCTGTTAAAAGAACTGGATATAATGATTTGAACAATATAAAGAAATTCAGCCTGAAATATTTTTGGAGCATAATCTGAGCCGTAAAAAAGTTAATCGCTTTTGATGTTACAACTCCATAAGCTACTCCGATATATCCTCCTAAATGCAATCCGATAGCAATACAAGGCAAATAAACAAAAAATGATCTTAGAAACTGCATCTGCATTTCTAATCTTGGCATTCCGATACTCCGAAAAAGCAAATTATAGCCGCTCGAAAGTAAATCTATCAAAACTCCGCAAGAAAGTATTCTTAATGGCATAACACTCAAATGCCATTTATCTCCAAACATTACCAAAACCACTTGCTCGCCAAACAAAATGAATGTTATCATTATAGGATATAAAATAATCGCATACAATTTGTTAATTCGCAGGTAATATTTTTTTAATAGCTCTAAATCGTCTTGGATCTGGCTGTAAAAAGGGAACATAACGCGATTAAGCATACTTGTTATCTGTGTTCTGACAGTCGCAGTCATCATATAAGAAATCGAATAAACACCAACTATTGCAGCACTCACATATTTACCCAATAACAAATAATCAGCATTACTGGAAATATTCACAATCAATTGGGTGAATGTCGTAAAAATCCCGAAACCCAATATTTCCTTTAAAGCCGACCTATCAAATTCAAGTTTAGGCAGCCATTTTGTCTGGCTGTAGAACAACGGTACGGAAACGAGATAAGCCACGACAGAATTTAATACGATGGCCCAGATTCCTAATCCAAAAAATGCAGCTAACAAAGATACTATACCCGCAATAATAGCAGAAGTGTTATTTATAAAGGCCATTTTTTTAAAAGCCAAACTTCTCTTGATCTGAGCTTTATGCACCGTGTTCAAGGCACTTGTCAAAACAGAAATACTCAGCACTGGTATAACTTTGGTTAAGATTGGTTGATTGTAATAAGATGCGGCGAAAGGAGCTACGACAAAACAAATAACAATATACAATAATGAAGACCAGGCCACATTAGACCAAAAAGCCGTATTGTAATGTATCGATGATAAATTCTCCTCTTTTTTCTGGATTAAAGCTCCTGCCATTCCGGAATCGTTTAGAATCTGGATAAAAGAAGTAAATACAACAGCCATTGCTACAACTCCAAAATCTTCCGGAAAAAGAAGCCTTGCCAAGACAAATTTTATCCCTAAATCTAAAACCCTTTTTATAAATACCTCTAAGGCACTCCAAAATAATCCTGAAATTAATTTTTTACTCATCTATTAATAATTAGGTTTATAACCTTCCGCTCACTTCTCCTTCAAGAATTCCTTTTACATCATACAAAACGCCATTTTCCTTTTGTAATGTATTCAAATCCAATTTCAAAAATTCTTTATGTGCTACTCCCAGGACAATACCATCGAATTTTTTGTTTGGCAAATCGTTTGTGCTTTCTAAATTGTATTCGTGCCTTACTTCAGATGGATTGGCCCAAGGATCAAAAATCGTCACTTTGATTCCGTAATCTTTAAGAGCCGCTACTACGTCTACAATTTTGGTATTGCGAACATCCGGGCAGTTTTCTTTAAAGGTTATCCCTAACATGAGAATTTCTGCTCCACTCACGTTGATTCCTTTTTTGATCATGCATTTTACAACCTGTGAAGCCACATATTCCCCCATAGAATCGTTGAGCCTTCTTCCTGCTAAAATAATTTCAGGGTGGTATCCGTGCTCCTGTGCTTTTTGCGCTAAATAATACGGATCAACTCCGATACAATGCCCGCCTACCAATCCCGGTTTGAAAGGCAAAAAGTTCCATTTCGTGCCGGCAGCTTCTAAAACCGCATGCGTATCGATATTTAAAATATTAAAGATTTTGGCTAATTCGTTTACGAAAGCAATATTGATATCCCTTTG
>CAZSDN010000004.1:0-7083 GCA_964605595.1 uncultured Flavobacterium sp.
CACTTCCAGAACCGGAGTTTCATCAGAAATTTCTTCTTCTGTAAGCTCAATTGTTGGGGTTTCGCTTATAGTTTCAGGAATTTCTTCGGTTTCTACAGGATTTTCAATTTCCGGAGTTTCTTCAGTTTCTTCAATTGAAACCGCTTCAACTTCTTCAGCCGTAGTTTCTGTTGTTTGTATTTCCTGATTTTCAGCGTTTATTTCTGGCACAGCATTTTCTAAATTTCCTTCTGCATCATGCAGGTTATCATTCTTTTCTTCAGACATTTTTAAAAATGTATAAGGTTCATAATTTTTGAGGGCGTAAGGTAGTAAAGGACGGTGAAAATTCAAAGAAAAACCTTATCAGAAAATAATTTAATAATTCAGGCAGTCACTTTTCGATGTTATTTATTCCAGATTTCCCATGCTTTTTCGGCTTGGAAAATTAGCATTTCAAGGCCATTTTTGGTAATGGCGCCATTTTTTCTGGCTTTTTTCAGGAAAAGTGTTTCTTCCGGATTATAAATAAGATCATACGCAATGTGCTGATTGGTAAAATATTCATACGGAATTTTGGGCGCTTCCTCAATATTCGGGCTTGTGCCCAAAGGCGTGCAGTTGATTACAATTGTGTATTCGCTAAAGATATATTCTGAAAGCTGGCTATAATTTAAAGTGTTTTTTTTAGCTTCACGTGATACGAACATGTGCCTGATTCCAAGCTGTTCTAAAGCAAAGGCGACGGCTTTTGAGGCTCCGCCGGTTCCTAAAATCAATGCTTTTTTATGATGTGGCTTTAATAATGGTTCGAGCGATTTCTGAAATCCGTAATAGTCAGTGTTGTAGCCTTTTGTTTTTCCTTTTTTTGTAAATCGAACGGTATTTACAGCTCCGATTTGTTTCGCTTTTTTAGACATTTTATCCAAAAAAGGAATGATGCTTTCCTTATATGGAATCGTAATGTTCAATCCGGAAAGATTTGGATTGTCACTCAGAACATCAACAATTCCTTCGACTTCAGGAATATCAAAATTTATATAGGAATAGCCGTCTTCATTTTCATTTTTAAACTTTTCAGTAAAATATTTTTTGGAAAATGAATAGCTGATATTTTTGCCGACAAGCCCGAATTGTTTTATTTCCATTGCCAGTTTGTTTGATCAGTTACGGGAATGGCAAGCTTGGAGATTCCGAAAAAGGCATAAATAAAAGAGAAGGAATACTTTGCAATATTCCTTCTCCCTGAAATTACCGCTGATGTTGAAACTATGTATAAATATTCTAAAAAATCAGCGGCAGTAATGGTGTAATTAAGTTTCATCTTATTGTTTGCCCTTATGTTTGTTGATAGCGTTTTGCACGATTTTACGCGACCATATAACGGGGAACAAATCTTTTAAAATTGTATGGTTATTGAAGTTTAACCTCAATCCGTTGGTGATATGGAATTTTCCTTTTACATCATCATGGAGCATAAAATACAATCCGGCAAGGCGGTATTCAACTTCATATTCTTCAGGGAAATATTCTGATGCCTGGAGCAATGTTTGTATTGCGCTTTCGAATTCTCCGAGAAATTGCAGAATGTCTACCCAAAATAACCATGTGTCAAGTTGATAATCCCCAAATTCTACTGCTTTCCGGTAACCAAATTCAGCTTCTTCAAAAAAGTTCATTTCCTTGTTTATCGTTGCATAACGTTTCCAGTACATTTTATTCTGGTTATCGATATTCAACGCTTTGTTTACAAAAAACAATGCTTTTTGGTAGTTCTTCTGACGGAAATAAAAATCGGTTATCGCAATCCAGCCTTTATCCAATAACGGATCTTCATGGACGGTTTTATTAAAGAATTTCAAGGCCAAAGCTTTGTTTCCAAGTTTCTCATGGCATTTTCCTATGCGTAATAAAGCATACGAAGTCGGGTCATCGAGTTCAATCGTACGATTATAGCATTCTATCGCTTCTTCATAGCGTTTCAGCCTTTCGAACGATTTGGCTTTTTCCATAAATGCACCGAGGAATTCTTCGTCTATCAATGTGGCATAATCAAAGGAACGGAGTGCATCTTCATATTTTTTCAATCCATAATACAAACGCCCTGATTGATGCCAGGCAATTTCACTATACGGATTTTTGTCAATGTATGTTTTAAGAAATTCGATCGCATCTTCATTTTGGTCAAGGAATTCGAAGCAATACACCACATTGTAAAGCGCGGCCTGGTCTTCGGTGTCTTCTTCGAGGCATTTGATGAAATTTTCTTTTGCGAGCTCAAGGTTATCCATGAAAAGATATTCCATCCCGATGAGGTTGTAAACATCGGCAAAATCGTCAGTGTATTTTAAAGCAGTATTTAAATATTCAACCGCTTTTTCGTGGTTGTCACGTTTTGAATAAATACTGGCTTTTTGGATGTAAATTTCTTCGTTGTGAGGTTCAATAGCATAAAGTTCGTTGAGTAACTTTTCCGCTTGATCGAGTTTGTCTTCGTAAACAAGCATTTCTACCTGCACAAGTTTAAGGCCTGTGGATTTGGGATGCTGTTCTAATGCTAATTTTAAGGCTTTTTGCGCTAAAGACGCTTTACCCATGTCGAGATAATGGAGAATAATTTCCTCGAATTCCTCGGAATCAAAAAAGAGTACTTTGTTGGTTTTCAACATCGACTCAAATTTTGATAAGGATAAATTGTAGTCTTCTTCTTCGTTGCTTAACTGCATACTTATATCTTTAAAATTATCCTAACTAAAGTTAGGTAACGATAGTGTTGTTGTGAGAAAATAATCAAATTGTTGTGAACAATTTAATTAACAGTTCAAAATCAATTAATAGTTAATAATGAATAATTAATTATCAATTGGATTTCGTCCATCGCTTCAAGGATTATTGCGCAACCTTCACGTATTTCATCTTCGGAAATAGTAAGCGGCGGCGTAATCCTTATTGCGCAACCTTCAAACAAAAGCCAGAAAAGGATCAGCCCTTTTTCCTGGCATTTGAAAATCACTTCATTTGTGATCTCGGGACTGGCGGTCATTGGTGCGAGCATCAGTCCTTTTCCGCGGATTTCCTGTATCAAAGGATGTACCAAAAGCGAACGGAAAAGCTGTTCTTTTTCAAGGGTTTGCGCAACGAGCTGTGTTTCTGTAAGTTCTTGTAAAGTGGCAAGGCATGCTGCCGCAATGACAGGATGTCCGCCAAATGTGGTTATGTGTCCGAGTTTCGGATTATCGCTTAGCA
Source organism: uncultured Flavobacterium sp. (assembly GCA_964605595.1). Lineage (GTDB taxonomy): Bacteria > Bacteroidota > Bacteroidia > Flavobacteriales > Flavobacteriaceae > Flavobacterium. The sequence goes on from CAZSDN010000004.1 coordinate 3,226, forward strand.
AATCCATATGTTTTGAAGAAGCTACGAATCCGCCAACGGGCATTCCGCTTCCCATTCCTTTTCCAATAATAATTACGTCGGGAACGATTCCGTAGTTTTCAAAACCGAACATTTTGCCGGTTCGACCAAATCCGGGCTGGATTTCATCAATAATTAGCATTGCGCCAACTTCGTCGCAGCGCTGGCGTACTTTTTTAAGGAAATCGTTTTGCGGCTGAATAAATCCGGCACCGCCCTGAATACTTTCAAGAATGATTCCGGCGGTTTTAGTGGTTATTTTATGAAGGTCTTCCTCATTGTTGAAAGTAATGAAATCCACATCTGGAATCAACGGGCGGAAAACCTGCTTGCGTTCTTCAAATCCCATGACGCTCATCGAACCCATTGTATTTCCGTGGTAAGCGTTGTTGCATGAAATCAATTGGCTTCTTCCGGTAACACGGCGCACAAGCTTTAGAGCACCTTCTGTAGCTTCAGTTCCTGAATTCACAAGATACACTTTATCTAAAGGTGCGGGTAAATTTGAAACCAGTAATTTACAGTATTCAACAGCCGGATTTTGCGCATATTCACCATAAACCATTACATGCGAATATTTGTCGAGCTGATTTTTGATCGCATTATTTACGCGTTCGTTTTTGTGGCCAAGCGTACAGGCCGAAACTCCGGCAACAAAATCCAGGTATTTTTTATTGTTTATATCGTAAATGTAGGAACCTTCAGCGTGAGAAACTTCCATTCCTAAAGGATAAGGTGAGGTTTGCGCCTGGTATTTCAAAAAATCGGAAAGCATTATTATAAATTTTAAATTTTGAATGATGAATGGATTTAAAATTTAATTCATCATTTAAAATATTATTTCGGATTTGCTGTAATTTGCTTTGGTTTTGGCTTGCTGTTGTTCTTGTCGTAATCCAATGTTTCTTTTCTGGGTTTCATCGGAACATTGTCTTTTGCATCTTCCACTTTTTTTTCAGCCTGTATTTTTTCGTCTATTGCATTTTCTTCGGGAGGAAATATATCGTCTTTAGTCTTAATCCGTTCGTCGCCACGCCAAATAAATCCTCGAAGCAAACGAGCATTTTCGGGTAAATCTTTTTCCGGATATAAATCGCCGTCGGGTTTTTCATATTGTGTAATCGCATCAATTTTATTGTCTTCCAGCAACAAATTAATTTTACTGCTTACGCTTTTGTTGATTCCCACCAATTCGTGATCGTCATTGCGCATATAATAAAGGACTTCTGTATTTTTAATAATATCGACTTCTGATAATTTGCTGTCTCTGAATTTTCCGTAAAGATTCACGCCTTTAACCTGGTTATAACCGGTTCCGACGGAATCTTTCGAAACAATGAACGCATTGTTCAGAACTTTGAGCGAATCGAGTTTTTCGGTTTTGCTATCTCCGATAAGATGCATAATGTCGCCTGTAAGCTGGTTTTCTCCATTCCATAAAATCGGGCGTCCGATTAGTTTGGTAAGACCTGATTTCTGGCTCGAATGAATCGAATCGCATTTGCCGCTCATGTCAATTTTATAAAACCGTGCGTTGTTGAAAGCACGGATGATGCGGTTTTCAGGTTTGCCCGTGATCATTAGTTTTTTTCCGTGGATGTAAACCGAATCTTTCTCGACAAGGTTAATTGCAACGGCGCGTTTTGTTACAAACATTGAATCTTTGGCTTTATACATTTCAGCATAATGACCTTTGACAATTCCTTTATTTATGGTGTCGGTGATCTTTACATTGTTTGTTGCCGATGCAAATTCCTTTGTCCGGTCATAATACAAACTATCGCCCTGAATGAGCCGGTCGTTATATTTTATGTACGATTTGTTGAGGAAATGTGCGAGGTTTTTCTTTGTGTCGTAAAATCCTTTTTCAGTATAAATAAAATCTTCTTTACTTGTAATCGTTGAAGGTCCGAAAAGGTACGAATGTCCTGAATTCGAATAATAATCCAAATGATTGGATTTAATCGTGGTTTTTGGATTTGTCAATGTTACAGCAGTTAAAAACTGGAATTTTTTCTGCGTGGCATAATACCTTCCTGAATTGCTCGTAAGCGTATTATCTTTATTAATGATTTTTCCAAAACTGTTGTAATAGGCTTCCTGTTTATTCCTGTCGAAATTGATTGTATCGGTTGTCAGCGTCATATCGGGCGAGCGCAAAACCGGATTTCCGGTAGCAAATGCCTGTTTCTCATTTCCACTGTATTCAGCATATTTACTATTCAAAAATAATGTATCGCCCTGAACAATCTGTACATCGCCAAATGCCTTGATATAATTTTCCTTTTTGAAAAAATACGCTTTATTGCATGTCATTATAGCACCGTCATGGTTCATGCGCACATTTCCCGTGAGTAGCACCGCATCCGGAATCTCAACTTCATTTACATCAAAATTATCGGCGTTTTCAACAATGATCGGTTTTGCGGGCGCAGCCGGTTTTTTTTGTGCCGAAAGTGATTGTGAAAGCAACAATATCAGGATGATAACATAAAAAAAAAGACTCTTTTTCAACTCAATTAATTTTCGCCAAATTTAAGTAAAATGTGCCAACCTTTGTTTTTATTAAGAAATATTTATACGCGGCTGCAAACGTATCTTCAAATTTTTATATTTGTAAGGTTAAGCGTTGCTTAAACGCCTTTAAAGATTATTAAAATGAAACGTACCCTAATTATAGTGCTGTTCGGAATCTCAATTTCGGCAATGGCGCAAAAATCTAAAAATACTTCCATGCCTGATTCCAAGAAAACTGTTCAAAAAGAACACAAAGCCGTCGTTTATCAGGTTTTCACGCGTTTGTTTGGAAATAAAAATACGAACAATAAACCTTGGGGAACGATTGAAGAAAACGGTGTAGGAAAGTTCAATGATTTTACGCCGAAAGCCTTGTCTGAAATCAAAAAACTTGGCGTAACGCATATTTGGTACACCGGAGTTCCGCATCACGCTTTGGTGAATGATTATACTGCAATCGGAATTTCAAATGATGATCCTGAAGTAGTAAAAGGCCGCGCGGGCTCGCCTTATGCCGTAAAAGATTATTATAATGTAAATCCTGATTTAGCGGTAAATCCTTCAAAAAGGCTTGAAGAATTTGAAGCGTTGATCAAAAGGACGCACGATGCCGGACTGAAAGTGCTTATTGATATTGTTCCGAACCATATCGCGCGAAAATATGAAGGAAAGTCAAATCCGAAAGGCGTTCGTGATTTTGGTGCAGATGATGACACTTCCGTAGAATACAAGCGCGACAACAACTTTTATTACATTCCGGGAAAGGCGTTTGAAGTGCCAACGTCTGATAATTATAAGCCATTGAATGGAGAAAAAAATCCGTTGATCGACGGAAAGTTTCCTGAAAATCCCGCAAAATGGACAGGGAATGGTTCGCGTTTGGCAAAACCTGATATTAATGATTGGTACGAAACCGTAAAGATAAATTACGGAATCCGCCCGGATGGTTCAAAGGATTTTCCAACGCTTCCGCCGGATTTTGATAACAAAGATTATGAGGCACATTTTAATTTCTGGAAAGATAAAGATGTTCCAAATTCATGGAAAAAATTCCACGATATTGCTTTGTACTGGACGGAAAAAGGCGTTGACGGTTTTCGCTATGATATGGCCGAAATGGTTCCGTATGAGTTTTGGAGTTACATGAACTCGGCAATCAAAATGAAAAACCCGGATGCTTTTTTGCTTGCGGAAGTTTACAATCCGAACGAATACCGCAATTACATCCGTTTAGGAAAAATGGATTATTTGTATGATAAAGTAGAAACGTACGATAAGCTAAAAGATATTATTCGTGGAAAAGCTTCTCCGGATGATTTATCT
>CAZSDN010000004.1:7093-59748 GCA_964605595.1 uncultured Flavobacterium sp.
TGATAAAGTCGATTTGTATGATAAATTGAAAGAAGTGATTCAGGGAAAAAGCCTTCCGGATCCGATTTCAGCTATTCAGCAAAATGTTTCCGATATCGAGCATCATATGCTGCATTTTTTGGATAACCACGATGAACAACGATTGGCAAGCCCTGAATTTGCAGGAACTCCCGAAAAAGGAAAACCGTTAATGGTTCTTTCAACGACAATAAGCACATCGCCTACAATGGTGTATTTTGGGCAGGAAGTTGGCGAACCTGGAAAAGAAAACGGAGGTTTCGGAACGCATTCGCGCACTTCAATCTTTGATTATGTTGGAGTTCCGCATCACCAGCGTTGGATGAATAATGGTAAATTTGACGGTGGAAAACTTTCCAATGCTGAAAAATCATTACGCGATTTTTATAGCAGATTATTGAATTTTTCAATAACGAGCCCGGCGTTAATGGGGCAATTTAAAGAAATTCAAACCGTAAACCGCAATGAAACTCAAGGTTATGATCCCGGAATTTATTCTTTCGTACGCTGGTCTGATGAGCAAAAATTAATCATAGTAACTAATTTTTCATGGTTAACAGCAAGCAACCTTGAGCTTAAAATCCCATCTGATGTGATAAAACAAATAGGATTGAAAGACGGAGTTTACACATTAACCGACAAACTTTACAATCAGAACAAAACAACTTTAAATGTTGTTAGTGGCGAAGGTAAGGTTCATATAAAGATTAATCCTTCAGAGTCGTTTATTTATGAAGTTTCAGCTAAATAGTAAGCGAGCGTTATAGCTAATAAAATGTTATTTTTTGTGCGGCAATCAAAGTGTTTTATACTTTTAACCCGATTTTATTTAAACCTATGAAATATTTGGCTGCATTGATATTATTCTGTTTTCCGGTGATAATTTTCGCGCAGGGTGAATTTGGCACGCCAACTGCTAAGATTCCGCCGGCGGGAACACTCGCTCCAAAAACTTCAACTATAAAGCCTGAAACTCCAAGTATTTTTGATACGCCTCCAACAAAAACGGATGATTCGCCGCTGACAGAATCAAAATCATTCAGCATGTTTGAAAAGAATGATTTTGTAAATCCGAACAAACCTTTTCTTGACAAACTCAATAAGAAAGAAAAAAACGAGGTGCAGGTCGCTATCCGGAAAGATATTAAAATGGGGCAAATAAAGACAAAATCACCTACGGTTTTTATCCATTACCGCGATGCCGAATATGTTGACGGCGACATGATCAGAGTGTATGCGAATCAAAGTATCATTCGTTCGAGCGTAATTCTTGACAGTGATTTTAAAGGGCTTATTTTTAAACTCGAAGAAGGTATCAACACAATTGATTTTGAAGCGCTTAACCAAGGAAGCTCCGGCCCGAATACAGCTGAAATGGAAGTGTTTGACAGCCAGGGAATTTCAATTTTTAATGGTAGCTGGAACCTCGCTACCGGCTTTAAGGCATCGGTTATAATTGTGAAAGAATAATTTACTATTGTTCTTAATATGTGATTTAACAGAACCTTCTTTAATTATCACCATTATTAAAAGAGTTTATACGAATGAACGATCTGATTCAGCATAAAACATGGTTGCAACGCAATAAAGTATGGGCATTACTATCTTTAATTGTAATTTTTATCGGAGTGGTACTGTTTTTTATTACCGGATTTGGCGATAATGCGACTTCTATTACCCGGATTTATAATGAACCCGAAATATATGAGGATGCTTTATCCCAGGCAAATAAAGATTCGATTGTAACCGGAAAGCTCGGTACATTGGAACCTATAGATAAAATGGCCTTGATAGAAGGAAGTGTTGCTTTTTCAAGCGATAACAGGAATGTTACTATTACAGTCCGCGTTGAAGGAAATAAAGGAAAAGGCAAAATGGATATTGTTGCCGATAAACATGAAGGCAAATGGATTTATAAAACAATTGCGATCCGTTTGAAAAATCCCGATGAACGGATTATCATTGCCGGGAGTTAAGCAAAAAAGGCTGTCAGTTGACAGCCTTTTTTTATTTCATAATGGTTTGTTTTCTGTCTGGCCCGACCGACACGATTTTTATCGGGACGCCAACTTCAGCTTCAATAAATTCGATATATTCCTTTAATTCTGTTGGAAGCTGTTCATAAGCTGTCATTCCTGTAAGATCGGCTTTCCAGCCTTTACATTCTTTGTATACCGGAGTTACGTTTTCGGGTTCGATATTATAAGGAAGATGATCGATTTCTTTTCCGTTGTATTTGTATGCCGTACAAACTTTTAATGTCGGAAATCCTGAAAGTACATCGCCTTTCATCATCATCAGTTGCGTAACGCCGTTTACCCGAATGGCATATTTTAGCGCAACAAGATCAAGCCAGCCGCAACGTCTTTGCCTTCCGGTTACCGAACCAAATTCGTTACCGACTTTTGCCATCGTGGCACCGGCTTCATCGAACAATTCTGTTGGAAACGGGCCGCTTCCGACACGCGTGGTATAAGCTTTAAAAATTCCATACACTTCTCCGATTTTATTTGGTGCGATCCCTAAACCGGTACAGGCACCGGCGGCAGTAGTGTTTGATGAAGTAACAAACGGATATGTTCCAAAATCCACGTCAAGCAATGAGCCTTGCGCGCCTTCGGCCAAAATGGTTTTCCCGGCTTTTTGCGCCTGGTATAAATATTCTTCACTGTCGATGAATGTGAGTTTTTTCAATTCTTCAACTGCTTCGAAAAATTCTTTTTCAAGCTCGGCCAGATTATATTGGATGGCGACGTCATAAAATTTGATCATTGCTTCATGCTTATCGGCAAGGTTGCGGTAACGTTCTGTAAAATCGTTTAGTTCGAGGTCGCCTACCCGAAGCCCGTTACGGCCGGTTTTGTCCATATATGTTGGGCCGATACCTTTTAGTGTAGAGCCAATTTTCGCTTTTCCTTTTGATGCTTCAGATGCCGCGTCAAGCAAACGGTGTGTTGGCAAAATTAAATGTGCTTTGCGCGAAATGATCAATTTGTTCTTGATGTCGATATTGAATTTTTGAAGTCCTTCGATTTCTTTCTGGAAGACAACCGGATCGATCACGACGCCATTTCCGATGATGTTGATGGAGTTTTTGTGGAAAATCCCGGATGGGATTGTGCGAAGCACGTGCTTGATTCCATCGAATTCTAAAGTGTGCCCGGCGTTTGGCCCGCCCTGGAAACGGGCAATAATGTCGTACTTTGAAGTGAGGACGTCTACAATTTTACCTTTGCCTTCGTCGCCCCACTGCAAGCCTAATAATAAATCTACGGTCATTTTTTTGAGTTAATAATTAACAATTAATATTGAATAATTACGGAAGATTGTAGAAATTCAACAGTTGTTAATTTGGTTGTTGTTGTTTATTGTTTAAGAGTTGTGTACTTGCGTTAGTGATTGAGGCTTTGTCTGAGCTCGTTTTGCGCAGTGCAACGGAGCAAAACAGCGAGTGCCGAAAGCACGGGCCGCAGGCAACGCCCTATTTATTATAAATTATTCATTATTGATTTTCTTTCGGTTGCCGTATAAATACAACGAGTGGTTGTGGATTTCAATATCGAAAATTTCCTCGATGGTTTTTTTGATGATCTGGATCCGCGGGTCGCAAAACTCGATTACCTCGCCGGTATCGGTCATGATGATATGGTCGTGCTGTTTGTCGAAATAGGATTTTTCATAATGTGCCTGGTTTTGCCCAAACTGGTGCTTTCTAACCAATGCGCAGTCGAGCAGTAGCTCAATCGTATTGTAAAGCGTGGCACGGCTTACACGGTAATTTTTGTTTTTCATTTTGATATAGAGGTTCTCGATGTCAAAATGTTCTTCGCTGTCATAAATTTCCTGAAGGATAGCATAGCGTTCAGGAGTTTTTCTATGTCCTTTATTTTCAAGATACATTGTAAATACATTCTTTACAATTTCCTGATTTTTGCTGTTATCGACGGATAGTAATGTCATATGGCAAATATAAGTAAATGTTGCCGAGTGGCAAATTTTAGCTGTTAACTTTCAAAAACAGGGGATTTATTTCGTTAAAAAGTTTTGGATTTGAATGCAAAGTATAGGTTTTCCCGATTTATTCAATAGATTTGCGATACATAATAAAAAAAGCATGAAGAAAATAGCCGTTTTTGCAGTCTTATTCCTTGTAGTTTTTACCTCGGGCGGATGTTCGTCTGGCGGTGATGAAAGCCGGATTATTAACCGGATTACACTTGTAGTTGACGGATTTACAAAAAGATTTGATTATGTTACGATTGATCAAAGCGCTTCAGATGTCATTGTAGTGCGCGGGCAAATTGGGAGTGATGTCCTTGAAGTGATTGAGCTTAAGATATATAAGAATGCTACCGGCACTTCAGCAATGAACAGCATGATTTTTATCCAGAATAATATTGAATATTATGCTTTTGATGGTAATGGTGTGCAATCAAATGTATCGGCAAACGGAGCAGACAGGAAAATTAGAGGCAGTTTTTCAGGATTGTTTAAAACCCTTAGCGGCAGCACGAAAATAATAAACAACGGATCTTTCAGGGTAACGTACTAAAGTTTTAATTTTTATAAACCCGCGTAACTTTATCAATTCCGTCTATTTTCTTTATATTTTCCACAAGGCGTTTCAGGATGGTATTGTTTTGTACGATTACCACGACTTTTCCATTAAAAATCCCGGCTTCGCTGCTAAGTGAAATACTTTGGATATTTACATGCATATTGCTTGAAATCACTTTTGTAAGCTCATTGGTCAAACCTAAACTGTCCATCCCGGTAATGTTGAGCGTTGCTTTGAATTCCTGCTGAGATGAATCAATCCATCTGGCCTGGATGATCCTGTAGGCATAATTGGATTGCAGGCTTATTGCATTCGGGCAATCTTTTTTGTGGACTTTAATTCCTTCATTTATCGTAACAAAACCAAAAACATCATCGCCCGGAATGGGGTTGCAACAGGCCGAAAGCTTATAATCCAGTTTGTCCTGTTCAGCACCAAAAACCAACATGTCATAGTTGCTGCTAAGTTCGTCTTTATTGATATGTTCAGACTGAACGCTCGGCGAACGCTTGATTTTATTCTTAAAGAAATTCATGAAAGTATTGCCTTTCAGCGAGGCATATTCTTTCAGCTGCGCATTCTCGATTGATCCGATTCCGGCACGGTAATATAAATCAAGGCTGGTTTTTAATTTAAAAAAGATGACAAGTTCATTGATCGTTGCTTCATTAAGATTGACTTTGAGATGGCGGAGTTTGCGCAGCAGCAATTCTTTTCCTTCTTCGGCAATTTTTTTTGTATTCTCGTTTAAAACGCTTTTGATCTTATTCTTTGCCCTGGCTGTTGTAACATAATCGAGCCAGTGCAATGTAGGTTTTTGATTTGGAGACGTAATCACTTCAATCTGGTCGCCGCTTTTAAGTTCATAATTCAGCGGAACGAGTTTGCCGTTTACACGTGTTCCTCTTGTTTTTACACCGATGGCCGAATGGATGCTGAACGCAAAATCCAGTGAAGTCGCCCCTTTTGGTAATGATTTGATTTCACCTTTTGGCGTAAATACAAAGATTTCTTTTGAATACAGGTTCATTTTGAAATCTTCAACAAAATCGACCGCGTTGGTCTCCTGGTTTTCGAGTGCTTCTTTTAACAGGTTCAGCCAAACATCAAGCCCGCTTTCTTCGGTTGCGCCTTGCTTGTATTTATAATGTGCGGCATATCCTTTTTCGGCAATTTCATCCATTCTTTCACTTCTGACCTGAACTTCAACCCAACGGCCTTTTGGGCCCATTACGGTTATGTGAAGTGCTTCGTATCCTGTCGATTTCGGCGATGAAATCCAGTCCCGCAAGCGGCTCGGGCTCGGGCGGTAATGATCGGTTACGATTGAATATATTTTCCAGGCGACGAATTTTTCATCGTGTTGTGAGGATTTATACACGATCCGCAGTGCGAATTTATCATACACTTCATCATAGCTTACATTTTGCGCTTTCATTTTCCGGCGTATCGAATAAATCGATTTAGGACGGCCTTTAATCATGTATTCTATTCCTTCTTCGTCAAGTGATTTTTTCAGGACTTCTGAAATGGTTTTGATGTATTCGTCCTGTTCTTCTTTTGTTTCCTTGACTCTGCTGACAATATCATTGTAAACTTGTGGTTCGGTATATTTCAATCCCAAATCTTCAAGCTGGGATTTGATATTATAAAGCCCAAGGCGGTGTGCCAGCGGCGCATAAATGTATAAAGTTTCGGAAGCTATTTTGGTCTGCTTATACTCAACCATCGAATCCATGGTTTGCATATTGTGCAACCGGTCCGCAAGTTTTATCAGGATTACACGAACGTCGTCATTGAGCGTAAGCAGCATTTTCCTGAAATTCTCGGCCTGCATAGAAATATTCAGGTCTTTTTGTACTTGCGCGATCTTAGTCAGCCCTTCAACAATCCGGGCTACTTTTGGATTAAACATTTTTTCGATATCCTCGACCGTAACATCGGTGTCTTCTACAACATCATGCATCAATGCCGCAGCGATTGAAGTTGCCCCGAGGCCAATTTCCGAAGCGACAATTTTTGCCACTGCGATTGGATGGAAAATATAGGCTTCACCCGATTTTCTACGCTGGTCTTTGTGGGCGTCAACGGCGACATCAAATGCTTTACGGATTAATTTTTTGTCATCTTTACTAAGCGTCTGGTAGCTTATCCGCAACAGCTCTTTGTACTCGCGTGCAATAGCTTTGTTTTCCTGTTCCAACTCGAGTTCTGTCATAGCAATTTGATTCAACATTTAAAAATAGGATAAAGATTTGAACTGTGCAACGGCCACAATCTAAAAAACGACTCAATTCACGCGCGTAAAATCTAAATCCTGAAAGTCATAACTAAAATCTGTCATTGGTGAAATAGGCAACATCGTAATTGAGTTATTGCCGTTCTCAAAGAAAACATGCGCATCGGCATGAAAATACCGATAGTTCCATTTCACGACAAAATTATTCTCTTTGTAAAAGAACATTTCTCCTGTAAGCTGTGGCGAACGCTCAGAGGCGAAATACAATTTCCCTTTTTTCTCTGTTATCGTAATTGTCCCAAACCAATTGTCTTTATAAGTCCCGGCATATTTTTTTAAATCGATTTTGATTTTATCTTTTTGATTTTTCGCAACCGCAGCCCAAACGCTATCTGTGATTTTATCGGCGCTGTCTTCGGTAGCTCGGAGTTTGTTTTTGTATACAGTCACATAGTCTTCTGAATTGATTCCGAGATAACTGTCTTTGATTGTATTTGTAATCGAACTGAAAGCGGCTCCGGTTTGTTGGTTTGTAAGTACGATAATTCCCAGCTGCAATTCCGGAATTAATGTTACCTGCGTAACAATTCCTTCCAATCCTCCGGTGTGGGATGCCTGCATTTTACCTTTTACATCGGTAATCTGCCATCCAAGCCCATACGATTTAAAAACAGAATTATAAGGCGGAGTTGTTTTGTTTGGCATGAGTGTTTGTGGTGTCCACATTTCGGTACTTTGTTTTTCTGAAAAAAATCGTGAATCGCCGTATTGTCCTTTCTGTAATTGCATAATTACCCATTTGCTCAAATCGTTTACACTTGAATATATCCCGCCCGCAGCATCTAAGGTCTGGCTTTTATAGCGTGAGATTACTTTGAGTTTTCCGTCAATTGGCACGTGTGGAACGATTACGTTCGATGTATCTTTCAGGCGTACCCATGATGAGGCGCTGTTTTTCATTTCTAGTGGCTTCATGATGCGTTCTTCCACAAATTCGCCCCAGCTTTTTCCGCTTGCGCTGGCAATAACTTCGCCGGCAATGATATAGAGTAAATTATCATAATCGTATTTTGTGCGAAATCCGGAAACAGGTTTTAAATATTGAATGTTCCTGATAATGTCCTGAGGCGTAAAATTATGACCGTCAGGCCAAATCATCAGATCGCCGGCGCCAAGCCCAAGGCCGCTACGGTGCGTCAGTAAATCGCGGATTGTAAATTCATTGGTTACATAATCATTATACATTTTAAATTCAGGGATGAATTTAATGACTTTATCATCCCAGTCCAATTTCCCTTCGTCAGCCAATATTGCCAAAGCCGCACTTGTAAAAGCCTTACTGTTGGATGCGATTCCGAATAAGGTATTTGCATCGACTTTTTCTTTCGTAAGGATTGATTTTTGGCCATAACCTTTTGATAAAACCACTTTTCCGTCTTTGACAATCGCAACCGCTATTCCGGGGACATCAAAGGTTTTAAGGGTTCTTTCAACTAAAACATCAACCTCTTGCTCGCTGATTTGTGCCGACATGGAAAAACCTGCAGTCAATGCGAATAGTGCTAATCTAAAATTCATATTTTTCATAATTATAGTTCAAAATTTCTTTGTCGCCTTGCTTCGAAAATTAATATTGCGGCAGCGACAGAAACATTCATCGAATCAATTTCGCCCTGCATCGGAATTATTATATTTTGTGTTGCGGCATCACGCCATTCCTGGGTTAGGCCGGTAGCCTCGGTTCCCACGACAAGCGCTGTTGGTTTGGTATAATCCTGCGTATGGTAGGAAGTCGAATCTTGTAAAGTAGCGCAATAGAAATTAATGTTTTTTTCTTTTAAAAAAGCGATGATCTCTGATGTGGTTCCCGTAGCGATAGTATTTGTAAAAAGGCATCCCACACTGGATCGTACGATGTTTGGGTTGTATAGATCGCCTTTTGGATTGGCGATAATGACTGCGTCAAGCCTGGCGGCATCGGCAGTTCGAAGCAAAGCACCAATATTTCCGGGTTTTTCGGGAGCTTCGGCAATCAGGATTAAAGGATTTTCTGAAAGCTGCAAATCCGAAAGTTTTAGGTTTTTACTTTTTGCAACGCCAATAACGCCTTCAGTTGTATCGCGGTAAGCCAGTTTTTCAAAAACCTCTTTATTGATCTCAATAAGCTCAGCACTTCGGGATAACTGCCTTGCTTGTGATTCAGAACATATTTCAGGATAAAATAAAATGGTTTCGATTTCATAATTTCCTTTCCGGGCTAATTCTATTTCACGCTGGCCTTCAATCAGGAATAAACCGGATTGTTTGCGTGATTTGGATTTTTCCTGCAACTGCACAAGCAGTTTTATGAATTGATTTTGTATGGAAGTGATTTGCTTCATTAATTATGGAAACTGCTTTTTAGATGGTTTTTAACGTCGATGAAACTTTTGTGGTTCAGTGGAAATTCTAAAATCACATGCGAAATGCTTAACAAATATAACCATTGTAATCCAATGGCATAATCATAAATATAAAGGCCAACAGACATGAACCAGATAATAAATATAGAAACCAAAAGTAATTTTGACGTTTTATGCCACTGGATAACCGAAGTTTTTGAAAACCAGTTCAGGTAATGATATGTATAAGCAAAAGCGATGAACCGCATTATTTTAACGCCTATGTCAGAAAAATAAACCATTTGGTCGTTTAACGAATGCGTACCTGAAATTGATTGAGCTTCAACAACAGCCGGAAAATGCAAAAAATCAAATACAGCTTTCAGTCCAAGGTTAATGCTCCTGAATGTACTGTAATTGTTCATTAAATCTGAATTGACGATACGATTATAAAACCCGGTCGAAACCCAAAGCAATAGTATTGCGCAAGCTATGAAAACAACTACCGATGCGATCCCGGTTTTACTTTTAGACTTCAACGCGCCCAGAAGAATAAAAAATCCGGTAAAAATAAATACGTGCAAAATTGATGGCAGGAATATGGAAAAAACCAATCTGAAGCTTTTTAACTCAAAGTAATATAAAACCAATCCCACGCACATTCCGATGATAAAGGATAGAGCGGCTTTGATTTTTGAAGTAAAAGCCAACAAACAAAATGAACCCCAAAAAGCGGCATACAATAAAATTGACGATGCCCATTTTAAATGAAAAATAAATTTCAATGCCAACAGGAAAATTATAAAAACGATCCAGTAAATGTCATTGTATTTTTTGAGGAAAAACCTCTTTTGATGCAGCCAGTTGATCTCTGTCAGATAATGGAGCGGCCCCAAAATGGCATAAACAAACAAAAACAATTCAAAAGGAAAAAACATGGCAACGCACATTGACGCTATCATCAAAAAAATATTAATGCTATCTATGCGCTTGGTATTCATGTCCACATTAATTATTCAAAGATGTCGGGAATAATAATTACAAAATTCCTCGTGCTTTGATTTCCAAATATTTGTTTATCGTGTCAAGTGTAAGGTTTTCAGGTTGTGTAAGAACAGAATATATTCCGTACTTTTTAAGTTCGGTCACTATAAGGCGTTTTTCGAAGGCAAATTTTTCAGAGATGACTTTGTCGTAAACTTCCTGAATGTTTTCTGCTTTTTTATCGATAAGTTGATTGAGTTCGGTATTGTTAAAGAAAATGACAACCAGAAGGTGATTTTTTGCAATTCCTTTTAAGTAAGGCAACTGGCGATGCAAACTATCAACGGTTTCAAAATTTGTATAAAGCAGTATCAGGCTTCGCTGATTGATGTTTTTTTTGATGTCAACATACAAGCGGCTGAAATCACTTTCAAAATAATCAGTTTTTACATTATAAAGGCTTTCAAGGATTTTTGACATTTGCGATGACCTTTTTTCTGCAACCACGCGGTTTTGTATCTTTTTTGAAAAAGTGAACATTCCGGCTTTGTCCTGTTTTTTCAGGATTATATTCGATAACACCAAAGCGGCGTTTATCGAATAATCCAATAAACTCAATCCGTTGAAAGGCATTTTCATCACGCGCCCTTTGTCGATTGCCATATAAATCGATTGTGATTTTTCATCCTGGAACTGATTGATCATCAATGCGTTTTTCTTTGCGGTTGCTTTCCAGTTTAGCGTCCGGATGTCATCGCCTTGCGTATATTCCTTGATTTGCTCAAATTCCATCGAATGCCCGATCCGCCTGATTTTCTTCACACCATATTGCAGAAGGTTGTGTGAAAATGCCATCAGGTCATATTTCCGCAACTGGATATACGACGGATATGTTGGAACGATTTGGCCTTCATCAAACGTAAAGCGCCTCGAAACAAGACGTAACGGCGATGAGATATAAATATTCAGGTTCCCGAAATGGTATTCGCCACGCTCTGTCGGGCGCAGGAAATAATTGATTTCGGTTTCAGATGAAGCTTTAATGTTTTTAAGGATTTCAAAATTCCTTTCCTGAAACTGGAACGGGATTTCGTCAATGATTTTGGCAATGACGGGAAAAGTATAGTAATTCCGGATGCTTAGGTTGATTGCATTTTCATCTCCGTTTGAAAGCTTTTCGGGAGCAACCCGTGATGCTTCTATGCCGCTTTTCGTAAAAAATAAAATCAGGATGTCCAGAGCAAGGAAAGCCATGATCATCAGGAATAAATACCATATGGCACTGTACAAGAACGGGTAAATGAATGCCCATACAAACAATGCAATGACGGTAAGCATCGCATAAAAGAAAAAGTTGTTGATATATAATTTCCTGAAAAAATTCAACTGGATAAAATTTATTGGTTATCTCGGAATTTCTACTGATTCCAAAATCTGCCTGATTATTTCTACACTCGTAAGCCCTTCCATTTCACGTTCCGGCGTAACAATCACGCGGTGTTGCAAAACTGGAACTGCCGCTTCTTTGATATCTTCGGGCGTTACAAAATCGCGCCCGTTGATTGCCGCATAACCTTTAGACGCATTCAGTATTGCAATCGACGCACGAGGCGAAGCGCCAAGGTACAAAAACGCATTTTCCCGCGTATTGATTACAATTTTTGCAATATATTCGAGCAATTGCGGTTCAACGACAATTTGCTTCACAAGTGACTGAAAGTGCTTTATTTCATCGGCTGATATGAGTGATCGTACTTTTTCAAGTTTCCCGTTATCCTGTAAATTATGCTCTCTTTGAAGAATGTTTATTTCTTCGTCAAGCTTTGGGTAATCAATGGAAACCTTAAAAAGGAAACGGTCAAGCTGTGCTTCGGGCAAACGATAAGTGCCTTCCTGTTCGATCGGGTTTTGCGTGGCAATCACTAAAAACGGCGTGTCCATCGGATATGTAGTCCCGTCAATCGTGATTTGCCTTTCTTCCATAACTTCAAACAAAGCGGCTTGTGTTTTTGCCGGTGCACGGTTAATCTCGTCGATAAGGATAAGGTTTGAAAAAACGGGCCCTTTTTTGAATTCAAATTCCGATTTTTTCAAATCGAAAACCGAAGTTCCCAAAATATCCGAAGGCATGAGATCAGGCGTGAATTGGATTCTTCCAAATCCGACATTCATGGTTTTTGCAAGCAATTTAGCGGTAATCGTTTTTGCCACTCCCGGAACGCCTTCAAGCAAAACATGCCCGTTTGAAAGGATTGAAACCAATAACTGGTCGATCATTTTGTGTTGTCCCACGATTACCGATCCAAGTTCGGCTTTTATTGCCATGACGCTTTCCTGCAGTTTTGACAAATCGATGCGTGATTGGAAATTCACATTTTCAGCAGTGCTTTCCTGTATACTTTCAGGATTGTTTTCTATATTTTCCATATTCCCGTTTTATTGGCTTTGATGAGCCTAATTTATAATTTTTTCTATTGCGCCGTTCAAATCAATCAGGTCATTTTCAATGCTTGTAAAATGATTTTTACGGTGTTGGTTAATCAGGTAAACCACACGCTGAATATCGGCAAGGTCTTTTCCTGATTTGTGCTGTAATTTTTTAACGAAATTAGCATCTAGGATTGTCGTGTCGAGCAAATAATCGTGCCGTATCCTTTCAAGGAAATAAACTATTTTTTTATCGATGAGGTTTCCGTGATCGCCTTCCTGAAAATAAAGATTGCCGATCGTTTTAGCAAAATCGACCGTAGTGTTGGTTAAAACCTTTTTTATCGGAACAACGCGTTGCCTGCGCTTGGCATTAAAAATCATGAACAGTATCATTCCAATAAGGAAAAGATACCAGGCTGAACTCAATGCCGGATTATTGAATATAAAACGAAGCGCGTTTCCTGAGGCGATTTCCCCATTTTGGTTTTTCAGGTACCAATATACGTTTCCTTGTGGGACATAGGACAAGATTTTTTGCGCATATTCGGCGTTATTTTCCTTTAGCAGATAAAAATTTGTAAAAGCTACGGGTTGGGTATGAAGATAAAAATGTCCTTGGTTATAAGGTACTTTTATAAAATTAACCTGTTTTTCTTTTCTGCTTTGATACCCCAAAACCGTTGTTCTGAGCGTGTCGATTTTTGAAAAATAAGTGTTTCCGGCTCCTTCATTAAAAATATATTTTTCTGTTCCCAGATTCGGATTTGCCATCCAATTTGCAATTTTGCCATCGAACTCAAAGTCGGTTTGGTATTCAAATTTAAGGCTGTCGAGCAACATTTTCGGAAATTCCCTCATGCTCATGAAAATGTTGTTGCCATGGCCGGCAAAATAAAAAAGTTCTTCGAGCGATTCCTCGTCAATTGGAGCACGGGTTCCGGAGATGTATAAAAAGGAGCCTTTTATCTTATATGTATTTACAAGAGAATCATAATCATATTGCGGACTGAAATATTCATAAGCCGAAACGTTGATCTTTTCTATTTCATGTTTTTTGAGTAACGAAGGCATTTCTTGGTCAAGGACATGCATGCCAAACGGAATCTTATCTTTGATGCTATAAGTTGGCGTCCAATTGATTGGCTGTTCCTTGTTGGCATCAATAATCAGTATTCCAACAAAAAACAGGATCAAAAATCCAATGTATATTTTAAGTTTTGTACCCATTACAGTGATTGGATTATTTTTTGGAATGTGTTTGTGGCTTTTTCAAAAGTAGCTTCATCTACGTCAAACTCGCCATACCAAATATAATTATACAGATACGAAAGATAGCGGAAATTGTCTTTTAGCTTTTCATTTTCGATTTCATACAGATAATCAGAATTTGTCTTTTCGGGATCCCATTGGATTATACTTTTCTCAGACATTCTTTTTAAAAGCCACAAATAATAGTAGCGGATGCTTAAACGTTTTTCGCCTGACGCGACTGCTTCTTTAATCAGTTTTTCAAAATCGACGCGATGCAGGTTTCTTTCAATTTCTTCATGGCGGATGATTTTCCGGTCTGAATTTTTCCCAAAAACCCATTGTCCGTCTTTATTCATAATTGATTTTACGATAAGATAGATTACAAGGAGAATGATTGCAATAGCAAGGGATTTGAGCAGGACGACGACAACATTCATAGAAGTTTCCGGATTGCTGAAATTGAATAACCTCCTGAAAAGGTCGGCAAGCCATTCCTTGAAACGTTCCCATATATTTTTTTCAGGGATTTTTACTTCATAATCAAATTCTTCCGATTTGTATTTCGATTTAAAGTTTGGAGAAAATTCAGATTTTTGGATAGAATCATTGGTGTCTGCAATAATGTCGCTTTCTTTGAAAATGATTTTTTCTTTTGCGGGAATGCTGTCCTGTGAAAATCCATTTAGTACAAGAAGGAAAAACAGCGATAAAAACAGCTTCAGGAATTTGTGTTGCTTCTGATTCATATTGTAACCAGATTTTTATTCGCTTTTCTTGCAACAATGATTGGATAAATCAAGTAATAAAACGATATTAAAGCCAATGTTGAAAGTATGATTGTGAGGTTTGCCCAAGTGTACATTTGAACTGAATAACGCGTTACGTAACCCTCAAGAAAACCTGCGGCGATAGTAAACGGAATCGTACTCAAATAAATTTTAAAGCTGTTTTTTACGCCTATTTTAAATGAATTAACGCGGGAATAGGTTTTAGGAAAAAGGATGGAAGCGCCAAGAATAAATCCGGCTGCTGCTTCAATTACTATCGCAAAAATCTCCATGGAACCGTGAATCCAGATTCCCTGTACGCTTTCCCAAAGAACGCCCTGGTCATGAAAAAAATACTGGAACGAACCCAGCATGATGCAGTTTTGCAGAAGAATCCAAAAAGTGCCGATACCGCCAAAAATCCCAAAAACATAACACATCGCGCCCACACGTAAATTGTTGAGCGTAATGGCAATATAGCCGCCCCAATTGCTTCCTTTTGTGTAAACTGCAACAGGATTCCCGTTTTTGATATTTTCGAGCGTCATGTTTACATAACCGTCACCCATAATCAATCTTACGAAAGTATCGTCATAAATTGCCGAAACAACGCCAATGCCCACCGACATAAAAAACAACACGAACGCATAAAGAACATACCTGCGGTATTGATGTACGATCAATGGAACTTCAGTTTTGAAAAAATATACAATCCGGTTGGTTTCCTGCCGTTTGGTTTTATAGATTTTTTGGTAAATCTGTGAGGCTAAATAATTTAAATAAACAACCGTTTTGCTTTTTGGGTAATAGGTTTGCGCATAAGATAAATCGTTAACCAAATGTATATACAAACTGGCCATTTCATCAGGATTTTTTTTAGCTTTACCAAAAATAGCCAGCTCAAATTCAAGCCATTTTGCTTTATTTTGCTTTATAAACGCAACTTCTCTCATTGATGGCTAAAATATAAAAATATGACGCAATTATCTATAAACACTACACAAAATGTAAATATAAATTTTACGGCCGCTTCACTCGGCCAGAGGATTCTTGCGTTTCTCACCGACCTCGCAATTCAGATTGCTTATATGATTGTAATTTTCTGGGTTGTATTTTACTATTTGGGGCTTAACGAAAAGCTTATGCATATGGATAGATGGTCATCTGCGGCCATACAAATGCTGTTTTTTTTGCCGGTGATGTTTTATACGCTTACACTGGAAAGTATTTGGGAAGGACAAACTTTCGGAAAAAGGCTTTTAAAGATCAAAGTAGTAAAAATCGATGGTTACCAGGCCAGCTTTCCTGATTATATTGTACGTTGGATTTTCAGGCTGGTCGATATTTTTATCGTTGGCGGGCTTTTGGGAATCATCTCAATTGCAACAAGTGAAAAATCACAGCGATTGGGCGATATGACAGCCGGAACCGCAGTAATCTCACTCAAAAATGACATATCCATAAATAGCACGATACTCGAAGAAATTGATGGTGAATATATACCGCTTTATCCTTTGGTCATCAAGCTTTCTGATAATGATATCCGGATCATAAAAGAGAATTTTCAATTGGCGAAGAAAAAACACGATCCGACAATCACCGTAAAACTCAAGCAAAAAATTGAAACGGTCACGGGTATAAAAAGCCAATCCGGGAATCCTGAAGATTTTATCAGGACCATAATCAAAGATTACAATTATTACACTCAAAACATGTAAGCCATTATGTTTTACTTTCTGGATATAATCGGAACAATGGCCTTTGCCATGTCAGGTGCGCTTACGGCGATGAACAAAAAGCTCGATCCGTTTGGAGTGTTCATTATTGCATTTGTCACATCGGTTGGTGGTGGAACCTTACGGGATATATTGATCGGAAGGACGCCGGTTGGCTGGATGCTTGACCTGAATTATTTTTATGTAATCGTAGCCGGATTTTTCCTGGCAATAATTTTCAGGAAAAAACTCGACCGGCTCCGCACTTCATTGTTTCTTTTTGATACGATCGGATTGGGTGTTTTTACTTTAATAGGGATTGAAAAAGGAATCGGTGTTGGGCTTCATCCTGTAATTTGTATTGCACTCGGAACTATGACTGCGAGTTTTGGCGGCGTCATCCGTGATATTTTGTGTAACGAGATTCCGGTGATTTTCAGGCGCGAAATCTATGCGACAATTTGCATCATTGGCGGAATCTTCTTTTTCATCATACGCAAACTGGATCTTGGAAATGACCTTCTTTATCTGATCACGTCGCTGGTAATTATACTATTAAGGCTAATGGCTGTGCGATTTAAATGGTATTTGCCCGCACTTGAAAAAAACTGATCAGCGTTTCAAATAGATAAAACCGTTCATCGGATTCGGATAATCGGGATCATTGAGTTCGAGGATGTAATAATAGGTTCCTTCCGATAACTGGTTCCCTAAAATCCGTGTTCCTTCATTCGCATCGCCTTTCCAGCTTTCGGTTTTGTTGTTTCCTTTCCAAACCAAATTTCCCCAGCGGTTGTAAATAGATAAATTAAAGTTTACAAAAATGTCCCGAAGCCCGTCGATCTGTAGCGAATCATAAAAACCATTCGAAGACGGCTCAACCAGATTGTAAACCTTTGGCGGGCATTTTCGTGTCAATAGCCTAAAGGAAGTAATGCTATGGCAATTTTCATTTTCAATGCGGATGAAAATTTCGTTTGGAGTCGCTTCTGATACAAAATCCGATGTTGTAAAAATCTCATTTTCCTGATTTGCCGCATCGGCCGGTGTTTTATAAAAAGCGACAGTATCGTTTGCATCAGCTTTTACCAGTTCGTCATATCCTGAAAAATCGAATGTTCCTTTCCCCAAGCCTTCGTTACAGGATTCTATATCCGGAACCGTATTGAATAATGGCGAAGTCCAAAGCGTTACCGGTATCGAAAAGGAATTGTTGGTTTCAAGGATTTCTTTATGGTTTCCGGTTCCGTTTTCCGTCATATCGACAATAAACTCGAGTGTAAATTCATTCGGGATTTCAACCGGGATATTGAGTGTTATTATTGCCGATTGGCTTTCGCCGATGGGAATCGGAAGTGTTGTTTCGGCATATTCTATATAGATTCCGTCTGCATAGACCGCAATCGGAACGGCAGACGCCAATTCGTCGGTACTGTTAAAATTTGAAACCGTATAATCAATAGTGATAAGTCTCGAATCGCATTCCTGCCTTAGATTTTCGACGGTAATCGTTGCATCCGGAAGCTGGCTGTTAAGTTTCGTTATAACAGTATTTACCATTACAAAATCCTGGCTCGAGGTAAGTTTTATTTCTGCAGAAACATCGCCAATTGCAATATTGTCCTGTATGTCATAAACATCGATATCCATATTATATAGCGTCGTACTCCCGGTAATCGAATTCGTTCCGTTAAAAACGTTGTTTGCGGGGTTTATAGGGCTTGATAGTTCGTTCCCATTTAGGAGAAGCTTTTCGCCAATTGCAATGTTTCGGTCGCCTTCCCATGCAAGAAAACCGATTTTTGCACCAACATCGTCAATCACATTGAGGTTGTCAAGATTGAAAGTCAGTGTCGTATGACCGCTACTAACATAATCAAGTCCACTATATAGATTCAGCTGGTTTAAAGGAAGGCTGTCATTTTTATAAATGATGGCAATTGCCCAACCTGCAAAGTTGGTAGCGTTTTGGCAATAAGCCGGAATCACTTCTGATAAATCCAGATTTGATAAAGTATAATTTCCGTTTCCTGTGGCAATCACTTGTTCGGTAACATCTTTCCGGGCGCTAAAAAAAATCAATCCCGAAGAACTTTGTATCAGGTTAAAAGTTTCATCGGGAACAATGGGCTCATCATTCAGGTTTACTTCAAAATCACCATTTCCTGAACCTGCCCAATATAAGATGGCCTTTTCTACCGTTTCGCCTGGCTGAAGGTGCAATACTGCAGATGACTCGGTATTAATGATACAGGGCGAGTTTCCGAGGCCAAGGTTTTCTTCAGTGTTTAAAGTATTTCCGATAATGGTGAAATCGAATCTTCCGTTGAATTGCTGGAAAAGTGTAATTTCCTGCCCGAACATCGAACAGCAAAGAAAAAATGCGGCAACACAATAAAAATATTCAGTTTTATGTTTCACTATGAAGAAATTTAACGCCATTAAAGGTAACAATAATTCGCAAAAGCACATCCGAGGTTTTCGGATTTCAAATGATTCGCCCGTATTTTGGGATAAAAATGAAAAAAATCAGTAATTTTCCAATGTCTAAAATGTGAAAGTGAAAAACTACACCGTCCGCCCATACGAATTCAAAGATTATAAAACGTGGAATGCTTTTATTGATAAGGCAAAAAACGCCACATTTCTTTTTCATCGCGATTTTATGGAATACCATAAAGACCGTTTTGATGACTTCTCGCTTTTAGTATTTGATACTGAAAAACTGGTTGCGCTGCTTCCGGCGAATAAAAAGGCGGATGTAATTTTTTCACACCAGGGATTGACTTATGGCGGATTGGTCTATGAAGCAGATTTGAGTATTGATGCAGTTAGCGATATTTTAGGAAGTATAACCGGCTATCTGAAAAATAATTCATTCAAAATTCTGGAAATAAAATCGTTGCCTTTTTTTTATCAGAAAACAATAAGTTTTGAATTGGATTTCCTGTTGGTCAAAAAAAATGCTTCGCTGACAAAAAAAGAAATGAACCTGGCTGTAGATTTTTCAGATTTCAAGATTTCCAAAAGCAAAATGAAACATTTCCGAAGAATCTCCGGACTTGGTATTGAATTAAGAAAAGAACAGTCATTCGGGCTTTTTTGGGATACGGTTCTTACGCCAAGATTAAACGAAAAGTACAATGCCAATCCGGTACATAAAAAAGAAGAGATTGCTTATTTGTGTGAAAAATTCCCTCAGAATATATTTCAGTACAATGCTTATCTGGATAATGAATTGCTGGCCGGGATAACCGTTTTCATATGCGGCAAAGTTATTAAATCACAGTATGGGGCGACGACGGCAAAAGGTGAAAAAATCCGGGCGCTGGATTTTCTTTTCATAAATCTTATCGAAAGTTTTAAAGAGGACTTCTTATTTTTTGACATGGGAACCGTTGCTGAGAAGAATGAAAAAGGATATAATGAAGGCTTATTAAAGCAAAAACTCGAATTGGGCTGCAAAATTTATTCACAGGATTTTTATTTATTATCATTATGATCCGGTTTTTAGACTTAAAAAAAATAAACCAACCCTATGAAGCACAATTTCAGCAGAAACTCAAAAGTATGCTCGAAAAAGGCTGGTACATACTTGGTGGCGAAGTAAAAGCTTTTGAAGAAAATTTCGCGGCGTTTTGCGGAACTAATTATTGCGTAGGAACAGCAAACGGCCTGGATGCTCTGGTTTTGATTTTCAAAGCCTATATCCAGCTTGGGAAGTTACAAAAAGGCGATGAGGTAATTGTTCCGGCAAACACATATATAGCAAGCATTCTGGCCATTTTGGATGCCGGTTTAGTGCCGGTTTTGGTCGAGCCAAAAATAACTGATTTTAATCTGGATGCGGATCTGATTTCAGAAAGGATTTCTAAAAAAACAAAAGCAATCCTCGCGGTTCACCTTTACGGTCAGTTGGCCGATATGGAAAAAATCTGCAGAATAGCGAAAGCAAATGAGCTTTTAGTGATTGAAGATTCGGCACAGGCTCATGGCGCATGCAACAATAAAAATGCCAAAGCAGGAAATCTTGGAGATGCCGCCGGTTTTAGCTTTTATCCCGGAAAGAATTTAGGCGCATTAGGCGACGCTGGCGCCGTGACAACCAATGATGAAGCGCTGGCAAAAATGATTTTTTCACTCCGTAATTATGGATCTGAAATAAAATATTATAATGATTTTATAGGAGTAAATTCCCGTTTGGATGAAATCCAGGCCGCTTTCCTGAATTTAAAGCTTCCGAACCTGGAAAACGAAAATCTGAAAAGAAAAGAAATAGCCCGTTATTACCTTTCAGGAATCAAAAACCCGAAAATCTCTTTGCCTGCTTATAACGGAAGCATGAACCATGTTTTCCATCTTTTTGTGATCCGTGCCGAAAACAGGGATGAATTACAGCGTTATTTATCCGAAAACGGGATCCATACAATGATTCATTATCCGGTTGCGCCGCATAAGCAAAAAGCGTTGAAGCCATTCAACGATTTATCATTTCCGATAACCGAAAAAATCCATAATGAAGTCCTGAGCCTTCCTATAAGCCCGGTGATGACTTTTGAAGAGGCAAGTTTCATAACAAAAATCCTTAACCAGTATTAATTGAAAATTGCCAAAGACATACTGAAATCGCAACTGTTCAGGATTGGTTCATTGAACAGTGCCAGCGTAGTGATTAAAATCTGCATCGGGTTGATAACGTCAAAAATCATTGCGGTTTTTGTTGGGCCGGGCGGAATGGCATTGGTTGGGAACCTGCGGAATTTTATAGCGTCGGTTGAAACGGTTTCAACTTTGGGGCTGCAAAACGGAGTGGTAAAATATGTCGCCGAGAACGAAAAAAATGACGCTGAACTTCACAAAATCCTTTCTACCGTTTTTATCGGTTTGGGTTGCGTTGCATTAATCCTTAGCGGGGTTTTATTTTTGTTTTCAGGTTTTTGGAGTGATGTTGTTTTTGGGTCAGAGTTTGAGTATGCTTTTGTTTTCAAAGCTTTAGCAATCGCCTTGCCCTGGTACGCCTGTTCTATAATCATGATTTCGGTTATCAATGGATTGAGCCGTTTCAGGCAGGTGATCTATATTACGATATGGGGAAATG
Source organism: uncultured Flavobacterium sp. (assembly GCA_964605595.1). Lineage (GTDB taxonomy): Bacteria > Bacteroidota > Bacteroidia > Flavobacteriales > Flavobacteriaceae > Flavobacterium. Next base: position 28,535 of record CAZSDN010000004.1, read on the forward strand.
TCATCGGGCTTGTGGTTTCGGCCGTATTGATCTGGAAACTGCAAACACTTGGTGCTTTACTGTCGATTATAATTGCGCCGTCGCTTTTATTTTTTGTTGCCTGGTATTTCATTACAAAGGAATTCAGGTTTGCCAATTATGTTTCTTTTTCAGGATTTTCTTCGGATGTGCTAAAAAATATGGGTTCTTATGCGCTTATGGCTTTTGTGTCATCTGTGATCTTGCCATTGGTTTTTTTGTCAATACGGAACAATGTCATTGAAAAAATAGGAGCAGAGCAGGCCGGTTTTTGGGAGGCGATTTCGAGAATTTCATTATATTATATGATGTTTGTGAGTACGATCCTCGTGGTTTATTTCCTTCCCAAGCTTGTCCAGGCAAAAAGCGATCTGGAAACGAAAGGCATTTTTTACAGTTATTATAAAAGTATCATCCCGGTTTTTATTGCAGCTTTGGTGGTATTGTTTTTTGTAAGGGATTTTGTCATACAAATATTATTTACCAGCGAATTTTCCCCGGTTAGCGGTTTGTTTTTATGGCAGCTTTTGGGTGACGTTTTAAAAGCACTGTCATTAATTTTGGGCTATAATCTTATAGCGAAGAAAAAAACAGGATTTTTTATCTTTTCAGAAATCGCATCCATGTCGGTAATGTTTTTTGCCAGTTCTTATTTTATTCTTGATTATGGAATTGAAGGTGTTGTGATGGCGCATTTTGTGACTTACTTGGTTTATTTACTCATTTTGGCGATATACTTAAGGAAAAGCCTTTTTTAATTTGAAGGTTTTCTCTCAAAGGAACAAAATTAAGCAGTAACAGGTGTTTCCCACGTCATTAAATATTTCTCTGCAATGCTGATATAATGATGCTCTTTTTCTATAAATGCCCGTGCCCGCAATCCGATTCGTGAAATTTCTTCAGGGTTTTCAATCAGGAATGAAAGCTCGGATACAATCGAGCCAACATCCGGTAAAGCGTTTATTGCTACCCGCTCTGTCAGGTTATAATGCTCATAAAATTCTTTTTCAGCACCTGTAAACACAACTTTTCCTTTAGCCATTGCTTCCAGTGCATTGTAGCCCTGATCGTACCCAAAAACCTGATCCAGCAATATATGGCATTGATTATAAGAATCTATATATTGATTGTACGGAAGATTTCGGGCTATTACAATATCAACTTTATCAATATATTTCTCTTTGATTGCTTCCAATGCCTTTTCAAAATACCAAATGCCTTTCTGGGCTGAATTCCATTGATTGATGCCTAAAAAAATGACAATTTTATCAGATGGAAGATTGGTGACATTTTCAAATTTTGAGATATTTACAGGATTTGGAATCAAACCTGCAAATTTCGGATCGTTTCTAAGCGGTAAAACATAATCGATATCGGAAGCGATGATGGCATTGCAATTCTTATAAACAAAATCATGGACCTTCTTGTGCCCTTTTTTCAGGTAAGCGAAAATATAGCGGTATTCCTTTTTAAGCGCCGGATTGTCAAAATAAGGATTTAATATTGAATACCGAAGTTTTTTATCCAAAGCAAATTTCACACTCAAATAATCTGCCCCGCACGAAAGAAGGTAAAATTTTTTATTTTGTTTTTTTAATTTTCCGAGAAGGTATAATTCTAAGCCCGGAACTGTTTTAATAGGCGCTTCATTAATGAGCTGCACCACGTCAAAGCCTTTAAATTTTGGTAATAAAAAATAAAACCGGATGCCGCTTTCAAGCCGTGCAAAGTCATAACTAAATATTCTGTAAATAATCTGGCGGGCACTATTTATAATTCCGTATTGGCTCCATTTTGATTCAATTGAATAATCAACAGGGAATTTTTTAAATCCGTCACCGTTTCCCACAATTACAACATCATGCCCTAATTGCAAAAGCCCGTCTTTTAAAGAATTATGCAAATGGCTGTATTCCCCAACTAATAAAATTCGCATGAATGTTTATATTTGTTACGAAAATAGTAATCAATAATGATAAACCAAAGCCGGAAGTACAAAATTGCATTAGTAGGCGATTCGCTTGCCGGTGGCGGAGCTGAGAAAGCCCATGCACAATTATCGGTTTTTTTTGCAGAAAACGGTATCGAGGTTTGCAATTGCATTTTTTTAGATTGGGTAGCTTATGAGCATGCGGGAAGCATTATGAACCTCGGGAAGATAAATCCGGGCGGCTTTTTCATTTCCCGAAAGATCAAACGCTTTTTGCATTTCAGAAAATTTGTAAAGCAAAATAATTTTGATTGTATAATTGACTTCCGGATGCGTACCGGATTTATACAGGAATTGCTGATCGCCAAACTCGTTTATGACGAACGAAGCGTTTATTCCGTCAGAAGCGGCATCTTGAAATTTTATTTTCCCGAAAATCCGGTTTTATCGCGGCTGATCTATAAGGATAAAAAAATAAATACCGTTTCCAGGGCCGTTGCTGAAAGCGTTTTAACAAAAAAACTGGCAAGCAATGCCCATTGTATTTACAACCCGGTCGATTTTAAAAGGATCGACGCACAAAAAAAGGCATTTGCCATTGACGATTCTGATTTCATTCTTGCCGTTGGGCGTATGAACGACGAGGTGAAGCAATTTGATAAACTGATTGAATCGTATGCGAAATCAGTTCTTCCAAAAAAAGGGATTGGCTTAAAGATTTTAGGCGAAGGAAAAAATAAAGCGGCATATGAAGCCTTATCAGGAAAATTAGGAGTTAAGCATTTAATTGAATTTCATGGTTTTTCCGTTAATCCGTTTCCCTATTATACAAACGCTTTGTTCACGGTCTTATGCAGCAAGAACGAAGGTTTTCCGAATGTTTTGGTAGAATCGCTTGCATGCGCAACACCAGTTGTTTCGTTTAATTGCTTTTCAGGCCCGAATGAAATTATTATTGATAAAGAGAACGGAATTTTAGTAGAAAACCAGAATTTCGCCGAACTAACGGAAGCAATTGATTTAATGACCGAAAATAAGGAACTTTATAATTCCTGCAAACAGAATGCGCGCCAGAGCGTTCAAAGGTTTTCACTCGAAAATATTGGAAAGCAATGGCTCGATTATTTAAAAATTACGTAAGTTAGCCCTATGAATATTGAAATAGTGCAATTGCCTAAAATTGAAGATTACAGGGGAAATATCGCTGTAATTGAAAAAGGAACTTTCCCGTTTCCGATAAAACGTGTATATTATTTATTTGATGTTCCTAGTACGTCACGACGTGGAGGACACGCACACAAAGAGCAATGCGAACTGCTTATTCCAATATCCGGAAGTTTTGACGTGATTGTAAATGATGGAAAAAATACAAAAACAATCACACTTAACAAACCTGACAAAGGCCTGTTGATTAAATCAAATATATGGAGGGAATTGGAGAATTTCTCTTCGGGTTCGGTTTGTTTGGTAGTTTCTTCGGGTGAATTTTCAGAGGACGATTACATTCGTGAGTTTGATGACTATCTGGAATATTTAAAAACTAGCTAAAACTTGTAAACCGGACTCCTTTTTTGATCAGCAATGTTTTAAAACGTTTGATGCTCCTGTCGACAGCTGCGGGTAAATTCAACAAAAAAAGCTGGCTTTTATTCAGGTTCCTGCGATTGATTCCGTTTTTCATTTTATTGAAATTTACGCTTTCATTTTCACATTTATACTGCCTCGCCATAATGTAGCGGTTTACATCGAGGTATTTTTTCAGCGAATTGTTTTCTGACGGCTCATAGGAATCAAAATCGGTAATTGTCTTATTCTTCAGCCCGGAAAGCGTGATCTGCTGTTCAGAGAAAATCCTATAAATAACCAAGGTTTCAATAGAATAAGCCAGTTTGTATGCACTGTTGGCACGAATGTTAAAATCTACATCTTCCCCAAAAGTGATGTTTTCATTAAAATAGCCAATTGTTTCAAATACTGGTTTGGCTACGCACAAACTGCAAGAGCAATAAATAGGCTGAGCCAGGCTGCTTTCAAAGAAATCTGTAATAATCCCGTCTGAAATAAGAGCCACATTATTATTGGTGGCCACCACAACATCATCAGGATAAAGTTCTTCATAATTTGTGGCAAACAAATTTGCTTCCGGAAATTGTTGGATAAGTGAATGGATTTTCTGGAGGTAATCGGTTTTCCATAAATCATCTGCATCCAGAAAAGCAATGTAATCTGCCGATGCGTTTTGTATTCCCGTGTTTCGTGATGCCGAAAGGCCGCGGTTTTTTTGATGTTCAATAATCCGCACTTTTTCCGATTCGAATCGTCTTGCAATTGAAAGACTTTCATCGGTAGAAACATCATCAACAATGATAATTTCATAATCACTGAAAGTCTGTTTGAAAATACTCTCCAACGTATTTTCAATAAATTGTCCCTTATTAAAAAGCGGTATAACTATTGAAAAAAAAGGCATTTATGGTATAAGGTTTAATTTTTGCAATTGTGTAACATCGAGAAATTTTTCGGTAGCGAAAGGATGGTTAAGTGTTAAAGCAACATCTATTTCAGGAAGCTCATCGTCAGCAATCCCATTTCGCACGAAAAATAAATTATTCCCATATTCGTTTGAGCCGATAAGCCTGTATCCCTTTTTCTTTGCCAGATTATTCAAAGCCAGATTGGAAGCGCCGCACTGATAATTATTTCCGGGATTATCTGTAAATGATTCTATATATTGTGCAACAATATCATGGTGCCCGAATGCCACCTGGCTTTCAATTATAACCACTTTTGGACGGATTGATTCAAGCGTTTCCCATATCCAGTAATCGTTTCCGTCAATGTCAATCGATAAAAGGTCTATCTCGCCAGTAAAACGATGTTCTTCCAACAATGGATTAATATTGTTTTTTGTAATGAACGAATGCAGAAAAACAGGTTTATACGACCAAAAATCAGGATATTTCTTGTAAAAGCTGCGGCCTCTTTTGATAACGGTTTCATCTCCATCAACAAAAAGCCCTTTCCATCCAAAATTAATTGCCAGATTGGCGCAGTTGCTGTTTATGCCATCATGCGAACCTAAATCGACAAACGTTTTGGTTCCCATTCCGATTAATGAAAAAATGTAAAGCAGCTTTCCGTCTTCTTCAAATTGTGAAAAAACCTTAAACCCGGTTTCATTAAAATCAGGCAGGGTTTTGTTGCGTTGGCAATCGCGGTAGTAATGAAATAATTGCACCTGCTGGATCTGTACCGAAGGAGAAAATCGGCTTCCAACCTTCAAAATGTAAAAATGCTTTTTCAGGAAATTTTTTACAGATGTAAGCAACATTATCTTTTGTTTTGTCCAAATGTACTCAAATTTTATATTTTATTAGCGTTGTCCTGAAATAGTGAGTAAAACAATTGCTATCCGAATAATTTAGGATAAAAGGCGGTTTTTCCATAAAATTGTGTGTTAGAGAAATAGTATCTTTCCTTCAGGGAAGGGAAGCATTGTTCCCTTATGAAATAATTTTATTTTGCCGATGCGGTAATTCCACATATTTTGTTAACACTTATAAGTATTGTATTGGATTTATGTCATTTTACACTAATTCAGGACATTGCGATCTTATTAAACCATTTGATTGGGATTTGACCGAGATTGCTTTCCGGCTGTAGTTCGAGAGAAATTTTGCCGATGGTTCCAAATGTATTACTTTTGAAAGGATACGTTATGCAAAACAAGCCGCTTCACATCATTAGTTTTGACAATCCTTTTCCGCCTGATTATGGCGGTGTGATTGATGTTTTTTTTAAGATAAAGGCTCTGCATAAGCTAGGGCACGATATTTACCTGCATTGTTTTGTTGGTGATGAGGAGCGGGTATTGCCCGAACTGGAATCAGTAACCAGCAGAATATGGTTTTATAAGAAAAACAGAAATCCGTTATTTATGTTTTCAGTGATTCCTTTTGCTGTAAAGTCGCGATTCCATAAGGACTTAATTTCCAATTTAAAAAGTATTGATGCGCCTATTTTATTCGAAGGACTGCAAACAACCATGTTGCTCAATAAAATAGATTTAGATACAAAGAAAATTTTTCTTAGGCTCCATAACCTCGAATCCGATTATTTCAGAGGAACGGCAAAAAGTGAAAGAAACCCGTTCAGGAAACTATTATATCAGTCAGAGGCTTTTAAGTATAAAAAATATGAAAAGATAATCTCTCGTTTCAAAACCGTTTTTACACTCTCTGTTCATGAGCATGAATGGGTAAATGCTTTTTCGGGGAATTCAGTTTATGTTCCGGTTTTTCACGGGAACGTACTAGAAGAAAATCTGTCGGACTTTGGGCATTTTTCGCTGTATCACGGAGATTTGCGTCTTGCGGATAATAAAAAAGCGGCGGGATTCCTGATTGATGTGTTTAAAAAGATGGGGTCAAAACTTATAATTGCTTCGGGTAAAGGTGAATATTTTATCAACAGCCGTATTAAAGGCGCTTCAAACATTGAGTTTGTAAAGGTCAAGAATCAGGCAGAATTGGACAATCTGTTGCAAAAGGCGCATATAAATGTGTTGGTTTCATTCCAGCAATCCGGAACAAAACTAAAATTGGTTAACTCACTTTTTAAAAGCAGGTTTTGCCTTATAAATAAAAATATGGTAGATGACCCAAAGATTATGGGCTTATGTGCAAGCGCTGATACTGAAGCGGATTTTATTGATAAGATTACGCTTTTAACCCAAATGCCATATCATCCCGGAAACCGGGGAACAATATTGGGTGAAGTTCTGGATGATAATAAAAATGCAGAACGAATTTCGGGATTGCTGTAGCTTAAACTGTTTTCTGAACCACTTCAAAAATTGTCCCGCCTTCGCATTTCAGCGTTTTTGATGGGAATTTCAGTAATAGCGCATAATCGTGTGTAGCCATGATTACGGTTTTTCCGTTTTCATTTATTTTTCGCAATACGCCTAAAACTTCAACACTTGTTTGAGGATCAAGGTTTCCCGTTGGCTCGTCGGCAAGAATCAGTTCAGGATCGTTTAAAAGCGCGCGCGCAATCGCAACTCTTTGCTGTTCGCCGCCGGATAACTGATGTGGCATTTTTCTTGCAAATGCACGCATATCAACTTTATCAAGTACTTCGTCAATCTTGTTTTGCATTTCGGATGTGTCTTTCCACCCGGTCGCTCTGAGGACAAAAAGCATGTTTTCATTAACGTCACGGTCGGGCAGGAGCTTGAAATCCTGGAATACGATACCGATTTTCCGCCTTAGGAACGGAATGTTTTTTTCCTTTAATGTTGCCAGGTCAAAATCGACAATGCTTGCCTGTCCTTCTTCCAACGGCAAATCTGCATAAAGCGTTTTCATGAAACTGCTCTTTCCTGATCCGGTTTTTCCGATAATATACAGGAATTCACCATGTTTTACTTCGAGGTTCACATCTGAAAGGATCGTTCTGTTTTCCTGATAAATAGTAACATTTTTAAGTGACAGTACCGTTTGCGACATAATGGTTTTGTTTTTTGTAAAAGTAAGAAGATAAGGTTGGCAAACAAAATAAATTCATTTCAATTTACTGTCAACACAAGTATAGCCTAGGAATTAATTAAATGGAGACCTTCAAAATTGATCTGTTGGCTCATAAACATCAAATTCCCAATATTTTGTTATTTTCACAATTTGTTCATAAATGCCGATACTAAATCACTTTTGGAGCTCGTTATACGATAAGGAATTTGATATATTTGAATTTTTAAAAACCAACTGAAATGCACAAACATTCCTGGCTATTCGTGTCACTGTTGTCTGCCGGAGCAGCCACAACAGTATCGGCCCAAACTACTGCGATTTATACGCATGACCTCAAAGAATACAACCGCGCTGTCGAACTTTATAAAGACAAGCAATACCAGTCGGCTCAGATTATTTTCGAAAAAGTAAAGGAAACCAACGTAAACCAGGATATTAAAGGCGATTGTGCTTATTATATTGCCATTTGTGCCATTCGGTTAAACCAGGCTGGCGCCGATAAAAGAGTTGAGGATTTTGTTTCCGATTATCCCACAAATTCAAAACAAAACCAAGCCTATACTGAAGTTGCCTATTATTATTTTGAGCAGGGCGATTATCCATTGGCGCTTGAATGGTTTGATAAAGTTGACGAAGCCGGTTTGAGCAGCGACGACATGGACAAATTCAACTTCCAGAAAGGATACAGTTTTTATGTGGCAAAAAACAAAAAAGAAGCGACAAAATACCTGAACCAAGTAGCAAATTCTAAAGCTTATAGTACGCAGGCAAAATATTATCTGGGAACGATGGCTTATGAATCTGATGATTACAAGGAAGCCAGCAAACAGTTTGAGCAAATTTCCGGAGATGAGAAATACAAGGAAAAAATGTCCTATTTCCAGGCCGATATGAATTTCAAGCAAGGCAATTTTGAGAAAGCCATTGAAGAAGGCAAGCGTGCCATGGCAAAGTCGACGGCGATAGAGAAATCCGAACTCAATAAAATCATCGGGGAGAGCTATTTTAACCTGAAGCAGTATGATGCCGCGATTCCGTACCTGAAAGAATACAAAGGCAAAAAGGGCAAATGGAGCAATACAGATTATTATCTTTTGGGATATGCCTATTATCAGCAAAAAGATTATGAAAACGCGATTTCACAATTCAACAAAATAATTGACGGAAAAGATTCGGTAGCACAAAACGCCTATTATCATTTAGGCGAAAGTTATCTAAAAACCGATAAGAAACAACAGGCATTAAATGCTTTCAAGAATGCTTCTGAAATGAATTTTGACCTCAAGATCCAGGAAGACGCATTTCTGAATTATGCTAAAATCAGTTATGAAATCGGAAATTCCTATCAAACCATTCCGGATGTATTGTCGGCATTTCTTGAAAAATATCCGAATAATCCCAACAAGCCTGAAATTGAAACGTTATTGATCAATTCCTTTATTACGTCTAAAAACTACAAAGGAGCTTTGGTGCTATTGGAAAAAAATAAAAACTTTTCTAACAAGCAAGCCTATCAGAAAGTGGCTTTTTACAGAGGTTTGGAATTATACACCGATGGCGATTATAAAGCCGCGCTTGAAATGTTCAAAAAATCGATTGCCGAGCCACGAGACGCAAAATTCAACGCGCGCGCCACGTTCTGGAAAGCTGATACTGAATATGTCCTTGACAGTTTCAACGAGTCGCTTATTAGTTTTAAGCAGTTCGCCGATATGGCTGAAGCCAAAAATACACCCGAATACAAAAACCTGAATTATAACCTTGCGTATGCTTATTTTAAATTGAAGGAATACGAAAAAGCCGCAACTTATTTCCAATCGTTCGTTAGTTCAGGAAAAGCCGATAATGTTCGCCTCAATGACGCTTATCTTCGTTTGGGCGACAGCCATTTTGTGAGTGCCAAATACTGGCCGGCAATGGAAGCTTACAATAAGGCAATGGAATTAAAAGGCGTCGATGCCGATTATGCGGCATTTCAAAAAGCCATTAGTTACGGTTTTGTCGCACGTAACGAAAAGAAAATCGAAGATCTGAATAAATTTGTACAGAATTTCCCAAAATCACAATACCGCGATGATGCGCTTTTCGAACTCGGAAATACCTATGTAACCGAAAAGAAAACCGATAACGCCATCCAGACCTATGATAAATTGATAGCAGAATATAAAACCGGAACCTATGCGTCTAAAGCGATGCTCCGTCAGGGATTGGTGTATTACAACAGCGGCAAGGACCAGCAGGCAATCGCCAAATTCAAGAAAGTAGCGGCGGAATATCCCAATACGTCCGAAGCCATGGAAGCCGTTTCTACCGCACGTTTAATTTATGTCGATAACGGAAATGTAGACGAATATGCCACTTGGGTAAAAACGCTCGATTATATTCAGGTTTCTGATTCTGAACTGGATAATGATTCCTATGAAGCCGCCGAAAAGCAATACATGCAAAACAACACCAAACAGGCAATCTCAGGATTCAGCGGCTATTTGGCTAAATTTCCGAACGGAATCCATTCGCTGAAAGCAAATTTCTATTTGGCTCAGATGTATTTTGCAGACGGACTGGAAAGCAATGCCGCGACCAACTATGAATATGTGATTTCAAAATCGAGAAGCGAATTTACCGAACAGTCTTTAGCCCGTTTGTCACAGATTTATGTAAAAGCGAAAGATTATGAAAAAGCGATTCCGGTATTGAAACGCCTCGAAGCCGAAGCCGATTTTCCGCAAAACGTGACTTTTGCACAGGCAAACCTCATGAAATGCTATTATGAGAAAGAAGATTATCCGAATGCGGTAACATCGGCCGATAAAGTTCTGGCAAATCCGAAAATGGACGATAAGGTGCGAAGCGACGCTCAGATTATAGTTGCACGCTCGGCAATAAAAGCAAACGATGAAGCAAAAGCAAGGACGGCTTATGCAAAATTGCTCACAATCGCCAAAGGTGAAGTTGCCGCTGAAGCATTATATTATGATGTGTATTTTAAGAATAAAGACAGAAAATTTGAAGCGTCAAATGCCGCTGTTCAAAAGTTGACCAAGGATTATTCGGGTTACCGTTATTTTGGGGCGAAAGGACTCGTAATCATGGCGAAGAATTTTTATGGGCTCAAAGATGGTTTCAACGCGACATATATTCTGGATAGCGTGATCAAGAATTTCTCGGATTATCCGGATGTTATCGAAGAAGCAAAAGCTGAATTAAATTTGATTAAAGCCGAAGAATCCAAAACAAATTCTTCTGTTCAACACTAAAATATACACCTTCAACTGATAGTTATGACAATCAAATTCCAATATAAAATAGCGTTTTTTGTACTCTTATCCGGATTGCAAACCGCATATTCACAAAAAAAAGACGAAAACATAGGAACCGAAGTTGTAAACGTTGTAAAGCCATACACGCCAACTGTTTCGGATGCTTTTAAAGTGCGCGAAACTCCGGTTCTTGACGATGAGGAAACGTTAAAAAAGGAAGAAATCAATTACAATATCTTCTCGTTTCCGGTCGCATCCACATTTATGCCGTCAAAAGGTAAGGCCGCTGCGGTCGATAAGACAGAGCAAGAGCGTTTATTTAAGAATTACCTGACACTCGGAATCGGGAATTATGCCAATGCAAATGCCGAATTGTTCATTACCGAAAATATCGATGATAATAGTTATGTAGGCGGAATGCTGCGCCATTTTTCTTCTCAGGGCGGAATTAAAGGCCTTATGCTCGATGATAAGTTTATGGATACATCACTCGACCTTACGTATGGTTACAAGCAACAATCGTTTTCATGGACAGCCGATATGGGTTACCAACACCAGGTTTACAATTGGTATGGCGTAAACACGGAATATTTTGGCGCGCCCGATCCTGCTCTTTACAATGGTGTCGACCCGCAACATACTTTCCATAATTTTTACCTTGGCTCAAGGCTTACATTCAATGACAGTTTTTTTAAGGAAGCAAGCATAAAATACAACCGTTTCTGGGATGCGGCAGGTTCAGGTGAGAACCGCTTTTATGTAAAGCCGTCGTTTGATTTCGAATTCAACGACACAAAGATAAAAACCAGTTTTATTGTTGATTATATTGGCGGAAATTTCAAGCAGGATTATTTTGGATTTGATAAAATCAATTACGGTTTCGCAAATATAGGCGTAAGCCCGAGTTATATTATAAACCGTGATGCATGGACGATTAATTTAGGTGCCGCGGCTTATTACAGCTCTGATCTGGAAAACAGCGAAAGCAAGTTTTTCATTTATCCGCAAATAAGTGCTTCATTGAAAGTAGTCGGCGATTTGATGATTTTCTACACCGGAATTGACGGAAGCCTTCAACAGAATTCCTATCGTGATTTTACAAATGAAAACCCGTTTCTTTCACCAACTTTAGGAATTGCCCCAACCGACAGGCAATATGATATTTTTGCGGGATTGAAAGGAAAGCTCGCAAGCAATGTCAGCTATACAATTCGCGGTTCTTACACAAGCGAAAAAGGAAAGGCTTTATTCGTTAGAAACCCATATCCTGTTGCGGGTTCGTTTACAAACTTGTCTGACCTGGAAGGCTATCAGCTCGGAAATTCGTTTATGATTGCATACGATGATGTAAAAACCATTGGCTTCTTTGGTGAAATAAAAGCCGACTTTTCCAAAAATGTAACGTTTGGCATCAATGGTAGCTTCAATAGTTATTCGACCGACAAATTACCAGAAGCCTGGAACCTGCCTTCTTTCAAAACCGGAATGAACCTACATGTAAATATTACCGATAAAATATATGCGGGAACCGATTTGTTCTACGTAGGCCAAAGGGAAGACGTAAATTATATTGCGACAACAACAATGACAATCGACGGTTACTTTGATGCTAACGCTAATGTAGGTTACCGCTATAATGACAGGTTTACTGCTTTTCTAAGGTTAAACAATATTGCGAACCAGGCGTATCAAAAATGGTCGTTTTATCCGGTGCAGCAGTTCCAGGTGCTTGTTGGAGCCAATTATAAATTTGATTTCTAAAAATAATTTCCATATTTTCCTGCAGGATTTGCTTTCTGCAGGATTTTTTATCATGACTTTTAAGCAAAAAATCCATAGATATTACCAACAACAGGTTCAGGATAAGATTGATGTTTTCAGGGACATGATTTCGGCTTTGACCGAAGATTCCAAAAACGATGCAAAAGGTTCGGCCGGCGACAAGCACGAAACGGCTTTGTCAATGATGCATATCGAACAGGAAAAGCTCAATTATAAACTGCGTGAAATTCTGGAACAGAAAGCGGTCCTGGATAAAATTGATAGTTCGGCTGTTTCAACAAGAATCGTTTTGGGAAGCTTGGTAAAGGCTAATGGGATTCTGCTTTACATCTGTACAGCTTTACCCAAAATTGCAATTGAATCGCAAAATGTTATAGCGGTTTCGCCACAATCGCCACTTGGTTCGAAATTAATGGGAAATGAAGTCGGATTTTCGTTCGAAATTAATACTACAAAATACAATATTGAGTCGGTTTTATAGTTTAAAATAAAAATATAAACTTATGAAAACCAAACTATTACTTATTTTTTTTTTCTTCTTCGGATTGTTGTCTTATGGGCAATATTCCGAATTTAAAGTTTACGACAACGGACTCATCTATTCTGAAAATGCAGTTGCGAAATTAAAATATATCGTTGATTCGCTAAATCTGAAGTTTAAGGTTTGTGATCTTTCCCAAAAGTTTTATGCCGTTGAACAATCAAAAGCGCATTATTTCAATCTTGAAAAAAAAGATGCTGCCAAGGCAAAAGAAGATATTCTTAAAAACATTTCCTATGCTGATTTTCGCAAGAAATATCCGAAAGCAAAAGTGAACGAAAATCTGCTTGTTACAAAGTCTGAATTTACAGATTATAATGACGAAAAAATCACCGAATACAATAACATTGGCTTAAAGCGAGGCGATGAAAATAGCATTTCTTTTGATGCAACGAAAAAAGAGGACTTCATCCACGGAAAGTGGGTTTTTATTTATTCCGAAAAAACGGATTATTTCCCGGAAGAAATTAATGGTTATTACATTTGTGATGATTTCCAAAAGAAAGCGCTTCCGCAAAAATACGGCAAGCTGATCCAATATTCGGATTGTTTGGTTGATACAACGGCTCAGGTTTTTCGCGAAAGCGCAATTCGCTCGGGTGTTCGTTATTATGATACGATTCCTTCCAAATCACATTTGTTCACCCGTTATATTGACAATGTTTTGAAGCGTCCGGATTTTGATCACAAAAGTTTTGATACATTCATCGGAATGGATACTATCGATTTTGAGAAACCATTTAAAAAACTCACCAAAAAGAAACGTTTAGAAAGAGCTAAAAAGCTGGAATTAGTAGAAATTCGTTACCGTATTTTTAAGGCAGAACTTGATAAATGGAATTTTCAGAAAAGCCAACGGATTGATTCATTAAAACAGTACGATCCACAATTTATGAAAATGTTTTCCGAAGCTTTTGAGGAAGCCAAAACCGATTATAAATCGGATGATGAATTTGAAACGTATGTCGGTCAGTTTGTTTCCAAAGAAGCCGAACTTGAACTCAAACGGAATAGGAGAGTTATTGGCGGTTGCAGCATGGATATGATGCCGAGGATTCATGCGCAGAATATCGCATTGCTTTCAGCAGAAACAACAAAATGGGAAATTTTCCTGCGTTCGCACCTCGATATTATGAACGACAGATTTGAACGTGTCAGCGATGGAAGTTATGCTTTACAAGGACGCCAAACATACATAAAAGAACTCGAAGAGTTAAATATCAATGTCATAGATTTACTTTTGGGTGTTTCTCTTAGGTTTCAGGACGCGCCTAAAAATCATTATTTTGGAAGTATTAATCGAATTGGAAGAGCTATTTCTGAAAGTAAAGACAGGGAAGACTTTGAAAGTGCTATTATAACTATGATCGCTGATGATGAATTGGATGATTATAACAGGATTCTGATGTATTTCCTGATGGACAATTACGCTTATAATCTTAAAGATAATAAGGAAAAACAGCAGGCTATAGCCAAATTGAATGATGTTGTGGAGAAACTTCCTAAACATATTTCGAGTAAAATCGAGATTAAAAAGATATAGAGAAAAGTGTCGGTTTTTAAGATTTGAAACCTAAGCGGTGTTTTTTAATTGTAATGCTTTACTATTTTCTGAAATAGTTGGTTTTATGTTTTAATTTGTAATTGAAATTGTAGTTTTGTTTTTGTAATTGAAAGTAATAATTCAAATTTGCCGTAACGAAAACAATAAAAAATACAATTTTAGTTATGTGCGGAATATTAGCCATTATAGGAAAAGGAAAAGATGAACAACTGGTAAAAACACTTTCAAAAAGAATGTCGCACCGCGGCCCGGATGAAAGCGATTTACACATTACAGAAAATGGGCATATTCTTAGCCACGAACGTTTATCGATCATCGATTTGCATTCAGGCCGCCAGCCAATCAAAGGAACTTCAACCGCATATATGGTTCACAATGGCGAAATCTACAACCATCAGGAATTGCGCGAAGGAATTTTAAAACACCACACTTTTCGTACAAAATCAGATTCAGAAGTAATTGTTCATTTGTATGAGGAATTCGGATATGATTTCCTTGATAAGCTTGACGGCGATTTTGCATTTGTGGTAATTGACGGTGATGATTTCATTGCCGGCCGTGATCCGCTTGGCGTAAAGCCTTTATATTATGGTTTGGATGAAAGAGGCCGGATTTACTTCGCTTCCGAAATGAAACCGATAGCCGACCAGTGTAAAACGTTTTCTACTTTTCCCCCGGGACATTATTACACGCCAAAAGATGGATTCGTAAAATATTATCGTCCGGGATATGAAGATTTCCGCAAAGCAGATGCGCCACTCGATTTGTCTTTGATAAGAGAAACCTTAACCGAAGCAACCCGAAAAAGATTAATGAGCGATGTACCGATTGGCGTTTTGCTTTCAGGCGGATTGGATTCGTCACTGACTTCTTCGATCGCGGCAAGATTATTAAAAGAAAAAGGCAAAAAATTGCATTCATTCTCAATCGGTCTTGACGCTGATGCGCCAGATGCAAAAGCCGCCCGCAAAGTAGCTGAATTCCTTGGGACAGAACATCACGAAATTTATTTTACAATAGAACAGGGAATCGAAATCCTTGACAAGCTGATATGGCATCTTGAAACCTATGATGTAACTTCAGTAAGAGCAAGCACGCCAATGTATTTTCTTTCAAAAGCAATTACCGATATGGGAATCAAAGTGGTGCTTTCAGGCGAAGGAGCAGATGAAATTTTCGGAGGATATTTATACTTCAGGAATGCTCCATCTACCGAAGATTTCCAGAAAGAAACCATCGAAAGGGTACAGAAATTATTTACGGCCGATTTGCTTCGCGCGGATAAATCAACAATGGCACACGGATTAGAAGCACGAGTTCCTTTCCTGGATAAGAAATTCCTTGATGTGGCAATGATTGTCAAATCGGAAGAAAAACAGCCAAAAACCTATGATGGCGTTGAGAAATATATATTGCGAAAAGCATTCGATACACCGGATCAGCCCTATCTTCCGCAGGAAGTTTTGTGGAGGCAGAAAGAGCAGTTTTCTGACGGCGTCGGCTACAACTGGATCGATCAGTTAATTGAATATTGTTCGTCAAAAATTACCGACGAGCAGCTTGAGTTGGCCGAATCACGTTTTCCATACAATACGCCAGTAACCAAGGAAGCATATTTTTACAGGGATATTTTCCATAAATATTATCCGCAGTTGAGTGCTGCGCAAACTGTGAGGAAATGGATCCCGAAATGGCAGGAAAACCAGGATCCGAGCGGCCGGGCAAATGCGGCTCACGTAAAGGCCGATACCGGAATAGCAAAAGCTAATGTTCCAGTTTAGAATTAGTGTAGTTATATAGTTTGTTTGTATTTTTAAGCGTTGAAGTTTTCAGCGCTTTTTTATGGAATTAACTTTCGTTACTTGCAAATTAATGTGTTTCCAATTTCGGAATATATTATAGCTTTAATCAACAAAATGTTAATAACTTCCACCTTGAAACAAGCCTTTTTAAGCGATAACTTGTGCCGTTTGCATATATTTGTTCGTTAAATAAAAATCATACAGAATAAAACGTTTTATGAGCGACGATAAAGAAAAAAAACAGTATTCGGCAGATAGTATTCAGGCATTAGAAGGAATGGAGCACGTGAGAATGCGCCCTTCCATGTATATTGGAGATGTTGGCGTTCGCGGATTGCACCATTTGGTTTATGAAGTAGTAGATAACTCGATCGATGAGGCGATGGGCGGCCATTGTGACACCATCAGCGTTGCAATTAACGAAGACGGTTCTGTAACTGTCGAGGATAATGGCCGTGGTATTCCGGTTGATATGCATAAAAAAGAAGGCGTTTCGGCGCTTGAAGTCGTTATGACCAAAATCGGAGCCGGTGGTAAATTCGACAAGGATTCCTACAAGGTTTCCGGAGGTTTGCACGGAGTAGGTGTTTCGGTAGTAAATGCGCTTTCGGTTCATATGAAATCGACCGTTTTCCGTGAAGGAAAAATCTATGAGCAGGAATACGAAAGAGGAAAAGCAATGTATCCTGTTAAGCAGGTTGGAGAAACCGAAAAACGCGGTACTCGACAAACATTCTATCCGGATGATTTGATTTTTACACAGACAACAGAATTTTCTTACGACACGCTTTCTGCACGTATGCGTGAATTGTCGTTCCTAAATAAAGGCATCACAATTACATTTACAGATAAGAGAGAAGTTGACGAAAAAGGTGAATTCCGTTCGGAGGTTTTCCATTCAGATGAAGGTCTTAAAGAATATATCCGCTATTTAGACGGAAACCGCGAGCCAATCATCGCGCACGTTATCAGTATGGATAATGAGAAAGGCGAAATCCCGGTTGAAGTTGCACTTATTTACAACACAAGTTATTCAGAAAATATATTCTCCTACGTAAACAACATCAATACGCATGAAGGAGGTACGCACTTACAAGGTTTCAGAACCGGCTTGACACGATCTTTAAAAAAGTATGCCGATGCATCGGGAATGCTTGATAAATTGAAGTTCGATATCTCGGGAGATGATTTCCGTGAAGGATTAACTGCGATTATTTCAGTAAAAGTTGCCGAACCACAATTCGAAGGCCAGACCAAAACCAAACTTGGAAACAGAGAAGTTGTTTCTCCTGTGAGTCAGGCTGTAGGTGATATGATTGAAGCTTATTTGGAAGAAAATCCGAATGATGCGAGAGTAATAGTACAAAAAGTAATCCTTGCGGCTCAGGCACGTCACGCGGCTAAAAAAGCGCGTGAAATGGTACAACGCAAAACCGTTATGGGCGGCGGCGGCTTACCTGGAAAACTTTCCGATTGTTCTGAACAAGATCCTGCAAAATGCGAAGTATTCCTTGTCGAGGGAGACTCGGCTGGCGGAACTGCAAAACAAGGGCGTGACCGTAACTTTCAGGCGATTATGCCGCTTCGTGGTAAAATCCTGAATGTGGAAAAAGCAATGCATCACAAAGTTTTTGAAAACGAGGAAATCCGTAATATTTTTACAGCTTTAGGTGTAACCATCGGAACTGCCGAAGATTCAAAAGCTTTAAATCTTGAAAAACTCCGCTATCATAAAGTAGTCATCATGTGTGATGCTGATGTCGATGGTTCGCACATTTCAACACTAATCCTGACATTTTTCTTCCGTTTTATGAAAGAATTAATTGAGCAAGGTTATGTTTATATCGCTACGCCACCATTATATATGGTAAAAAAAGGTAACAAAAAAGAATACGCATGGAACGACCTTCAACGCGACCAGGCTAACGAAAGAATGGGAGGAAGCGCAGGAATCCAACGATATAAAGGTCTTGGAGAAATGAATGCCGAGCAGCTTTGGGAAACCACAATGGATCCGAATTTCAGGACATTACGCCAGGTAAATATTGACAGCCTTGCTGAAGCCGACCAGGTTTTTTCAATGCTTATGGGCGATGAAGTTCCGCCAAGAAGGGAATTTATTGAAAAGAATGCGGTTTATGCGAAGATCGATGCGTAAACCGGCTGTCATAAAAGGAATTGTTCCCATGCTGTTACTGACCGCTTTTTCGGCGAAAGCACAGGTTAGTATTCCGCAACAGGAAATCGAAGCCCTGATTGGCGACGCTATTATATTTACTGATAAATATATTACTCCCGCAACAGATGGAGCAGTATATCAGGCTGCCTCGAGTTGGATGTCTACTCCTAAAAAGGCCAAGCTTTGGGATTTTAATTTCGGGATACATGTTAATACATTCCTGGTGCCAAAATCGGATAGAAGTTTTACAATCAGTAATAGCGACTTTTCTTTTTTTACGATTCAGGATGGAACAACCGCACAAACGCCGTCTGCTTTGGGTAGTGACCAATATGTTACTTTAACAGGGACATTAAATAATGAGCCCGTAATCATCAAAACTCCCGAAGGCGTTAATCGCGAAACGGTAATTTATCCTTATATGCAAGGTTCGCTGGGATTGGTTTACGGAACAGAAATGGTCATGAAATATTCCCCAAGAACGACTTTGAAAAACGTTGAATATCAGGTTTATGGTGTTGGACTGAAACATAGCCTAAGTCAGTATTTTACAAATTTGGAAAAGTATAAAATTCATTTTGCGGCACTTGTGGCTTACTCCAATGAAGACATAAGCGTTGCGTTTCTGGATGTTCAGACTGCTTATGGAAATTTGGGATTTAATTCGCTTAACAGCCAAATTGATACATGGCAGTTTCAGGTGAACGGCTCAAAAGAATTCGGCAGATTTGAGCTTTCAGCCGGATTTATCATGAATACCAGCGATTTTGAATACAAAGTTGATGGGAAAAAAGGAGAAATTGAAAAAATTGTCCCGCTTCAGAAAATCCTCAATACCAGGCTTCGGGAAATTTATAAAACGAAGACAAATTATATAGGAGAAATTGCCGGAAGATATCAAATCAGCAAAATTTACCTGCAAACCTCGATTGCTTTTGGTAAATTTGTGAACTCGAACGTATCAGTTCAATATGAATTTTAAATCAAAATACTTAATACATATATCATGAAAGTTACAATAGTAGGCGCTGGAAATGTAGGCGCATCGTGTGCAGACATTATTTCATACAGAGGAATTGCCAGTGAAGTTGTTTTGCTTGACATTAAGGAAGGTTTTGCAGAAGGTAAGGCCATGGATATCATGCAATGTGCTACAAACACAGGTTTCAATACACAATTATCGGGTGTAACCAATGATTATACGAAAACTGCGAACAGTGATGTGGTTGTGATCACTTCCGGAATTCCAAGGAAACCTGGAATGACACGTGAGGAATTAATCGGAATTAATGCCGGAATCGTAAAATCAGTTGCCGAAAACGTATTGAAATATTCCCCAAATACAATTATCGTTGTAGTTTCAAATCCAATGGACACAATGACTTATCTGACTTTGAAAGCAACAGGCCTTCCAAAAAACCGAATCATCGGAATGGGCGGCGCTTTAGACAGCTCACGTTTTAAATATTATCTTTCAAAAGCGCTTGATAAACCGGCAAACGATGTTTCTGCAATGGTAATCGGCGGGCACGGAGATACGACAATGATCCCGTTAACAAGATTGGCTTCCTATAATGGTATCCCGGTTTCAGAATTTCTTTCACAAGAACAATTGGATAAAGTTGCTGCTGACACAATGGTTGGCGGAGCTACGCTTACAGGGCTTTTGGGAACTTCGGCCTGGTATGCGCCTGGAGCTTCCGTAGCGTATTTGGTTGATAGTATCTTAAATAACCAAAAGAAAATGATCGCGTGCTCAGTAATGCTTGATGGCGAATACGGGCAAAATGATATATGTATCGGGGTTCCTTGTATTATTGGAAAAAATGGAATCGAGGAAATACTTTCGATTGATTTGAATGATTCTGAAAAAGCATTATTTTCGAAAAGCGCCGATGCGGTTCGCGGGATGAATGCCGATTTGAAATCAGTTTTGGCCTAATATTTTTATAATAAATAAAAAAGACTGCAGTTATGCAGTCTTTTTTTTGAGATTAATCTGTAAATAAATTGGTTAATCTTAAGGTAAATTATATATTTGCTCGTTTTAAAAAATCCGGAAATTTATTAGGATTATCATTTTCGAAATCAATTTGAATTCTAATTAAATTTTTAACAAAAAATAACAGAATACCAAACAAAATTAATTAATTTTTAGTAATAATGCAGAATAGAGGACTCGTTAAGTTTTTTGCAATTTTATTTGCGCTGGTAAGTATTTACCAACTTTCTTTCACTTTTGTCGCAGATAGCATTGAAAGCGATGCGAAGAAATTTGCCAATGGAAATTCCGATGAAGAGGTTAAGTATTTAGATTCTATCGGAAAGGAAAAAGTATTTTTAAATTTCTTTACTTACAACGAAGTAAAAGATAAAAAAATCAACAAAGGTCTTGACCTTGAAGGAGGAATCAATGTAATTCTTCAGGTTTCGGTTAAGGATGTCCTTAAAGGATTAGCCAACAATACTACAAATCCTGCATTCAACAGAGCTTTAGACGAAGCTACTAAAAACCAGCAAGGTAATGAAGATTACATAGATGCTTTTTTCAAGGCTTTTAAAGCGAATTCAAACGGAGTTAAATTAGGTTCTCCGGAAATTTTCTCAAACAAAAATCTTGGCGATGAGGTTAACTTCAAAATGTCTGATAACGAAGTTGAAAAAATCATCCGTAAAAAAGTTGACGAATCCGTAGCCAGTGCTTTCGAGGTTTTAAGAAAACGTATCGATAAATTTGGTGTAACCCAGCCAAACATCCAAAAACTTGGACAATCAGGAAGAATTCTTGTAGAATTACCTGGAGCTAAAGATGTTGACCGTATCAAGAAATTATTGTCAAGTACGGCTCAACTGGAATTTTGGGAAACTTATAAAATTGAAGAGATAGGTAATTTCCTTATCACTGCAAATGATGTTCTGAAAAATAGCGTTGTAGTAAATCAGGAAACGGCAGCTGCTGAAAAACCAAAAGATTCATTAACATCATTATTAACTGACGACAAAGATTCTGATGAAGCTGTTCAAGCCAATAACCCGTTATTAGGGAAGCTTGTTGCTCAAGGCGGCGGTCCAATCCTTGGTGTTTTTGCTACAAAAGATACAGCTGCAATCAACGGTTACTTTAAAAGGCCGGAAATTAAAAACCTTCTTCAGGGTGAACAGCGTTTCGCAAAATTTGTTTGGGGTAAGCCAGTAAGCAATATTGATGAGAAAACCAAGAAGGAAATTGAAACCTTCGAATTATACGCTTTAAAAGGCAACAAAGCTGATGTCGCTCCAATGAGCGGCGGAGTGATCACCGATGCGCAGGATACATTTGACCAAATGGGAAAACCGTCTGTAAACATGCAGATGAACGGTCAAGGAGCAAGAAAATGGGAAGAACTTACAGGAAGGGCTTATACTCAAAAAAGCTTTATCGCCATTGTTCTTGACGATGTTGTTTATTCTGCTCCAGGTGTAACAAGTGGTCCTATTGCGGGCGGGCGTTCTGAGATTTCAGGAAACTTTGATGTTGCTGAAACTAAAGATTTAGCAAACGTTTTAAGAGCAGGTAAACTACCGGCTTCGGCAGATATTATCCAGTCAGAAGTTGTTGGGCCGTCTTTGGGCCAGGAAGCT
This sequence comes from uncultured Flavobacterium sp., assembly GCA_964605595.1. Classification (GTDB taxonomy): domain Bacteria; phylum Bacteroidota; class Bacteroidia; order Flavobacteriales; family Flavobacteriaceae; genus Flavobacterium. The sequence continues at coordinate 50,763 of CAZSDN010000004.1, forward strand.
ATTGATAATGGTATCAATTCATCTTTAGTAGGTCTTTTATTAGTATCGCTCTGGATGATCGTTTATTATGGTAAATCAGGTTGGTTTGCAAATATTGCACTTGCGGTAAACTTATTATTCCTTTTTGGGGTAATGGTAAGTTTCGGATTCGTACTGACGCTTCCGGGTATTGCTGGTATCGTTTTAACAATGGGTACTGCTGTAGATGCCAATATTATCATATATGAACGTGCCAAGGAAGAACTCCGTGCGGGTAAAACTCTTGAAAGCGCAATTGTATCGTCATTCGGTTGGAAAGGCGCAATGCGTTCAATTATTGATGCAAACGTTACTCACATCCTTACAGGTATCGTACTTGTAATTTTCGGAACCGGGCCAATCAAAGGTTTTGCCGTAACTTTATTAGTAGGTATAATCACTTCATTGTTTACTTCGATCTTTATTACAAGAATGCTTTTAGACTGGAGCGCTTCAAAAAAGCACAACCTTACTTTTGTTACCGCAATGTCTAAAAACTGGTTTACAAATTTCCATTATGATTTCCTTGGTGCAAAAAAATGGACTTATGCAATTTCTTCTATTGTTGTAATCGTAAGTGTAACTTCATTAGCTATAAACGGATTGAATCCCGGAGTTGATTTTGTTGGAGGAAGAACATTCCAAGTACGTTTTGATAAAGTGATTCCGGCTGAAGAAGTTAAAGAAGAACTTACAACTGTTTTTGGCGGTGCTGTAGAAGCGAAAGTATTCGGTGATGCAAATCAGCTGAAAATAACTACGAAGTATAAAGTTGAAGAACACGGAACAGCAGCTGACAAAGAAGTAAATGACCTGCTTTATCAAGGACTGAAGAAACATTACGCAGCCGATATGACTTATGACAAATTCGTGAATGCATATGACGGTAAGTCTTTAGGTGTTCTACAAGCTTCAAAAGTTGGTCCGTCTGTTGCAGAAGATATGAAAACCAATTCCTATTGGGCAGTATTGGGTGCGATGGGTATCGTATTCCTTTATTTGACGATAAGTTTCAGAAAATGGCAATATAGCCTCGGTGCTATTGCGGCTATTGCGCATGACGTAATCTTCGTATTGGGTATTTATTCATTATTCTGGAAATATGCTCCGTTCGGAATGGAAATCGATCAGCATTTCATTGCAGCAATCCTTACCGTTATTGGTTATTCGATGAATGATACAGTAATCGTATTCGACAGGGTTCGTGAGTATTTAGGAGGAAAACTGAAAGGTAGTTTTAACGATATAGTTAATAAATCGGTCAATACTACTATGTCAAGAACAATCAATACATCATTAACAATGGTATTGGTGTTATTAATCATGTTTATTTTTGGTGGCGAAACCATGCGCGGATTTGTATTTGCGATGTTAGTGGGTATCGTTGTAGGAACTTATTCTTCATTGTTCATTGCTACTCCGGTATTGTGCGATACGATCCCGCAATCAGAACACGACAGGATTGAACGTGAACACAATAACGCGGCAGAGTAATATCTGTTACATAAAAAATTAAAGGCCCGATTCTTCGGGCTTTTTTTATGGATTTCATTTCGCTTTAAAATATGGATTTGTATACTATATAGTATTAAAGAACTTTCAGGCGAATAAGATTCAATCTATTGAGAAAGGTTTTTAAAGTTTAGTTTAAAATTTGTGAAGAAGAAAATTCTACTTTTTTATACGCAGATTTATGAAATACTAAATCATCAAAGCACACTTTCTTTTCAATACTGCTGCAGAAACTGATTCCTCATAAATAGTAAATAGTATTGAAACCGATAAAAATAAAAGCCCGGAAATATCCGGGCTTTATATCAAATTATAATGTTTTTATAAAACAGGCTGATGCTTTTTAGACAAGGCAACTAAAACCAATCCCGCAATCACAAACGGAATACTCAGCCATTGTCCTGTAGTAAGCAATCCGAGCGCTGATTCAAATCCGCCCTGGCTTTGTTTAACAAACTCAACTATAAAACGGACGGTGAAAAGCAGGATAAGGAACAAACCTAACAAAAATCCCGGCTTTTGCCTTGCGTCGGTTTTCCAATAAGCATAAAAAAGTATCAGAAAAACAAATATATATCCAAAAGCTTCATATAATTGTGAGGGATGGCGAAAAGGGATCGCATTCAAAACGTCGGCGAACTTTGGGTCATTCTGGATCATTTTATAAGCTTCATTCGCATTTGGCGCATTGGTTGTGCGGATAAGGCTGTTTTGTTTCCAAAACTCTTCTTCACGAATGAATTTTACGGCATAAAAATTATCGCCTGAGGTTTCATGCCCGTAAATTTCAGAATTGAAAAAATTCCCCAGCCTAACAAAGACTGCTCCGCTGGCAACCGGAATCACAACTCTGTCCAAAACCCAAAGAAGCGGGCGCTTCATTATTTTTTTGCTAAAAAAATACATGGCGATTATGATGGCAATTGCTGCACCATGGCTTGCTAAACCGCTGAATCCTGTGAACTCGAACGGATCAAAACGGAAAGGCAATAGTATTTCCGATAAATGGTCTTTGTAATAGGCCCAGTCGTAAAAGAAAACGTGCCCCAAACGAGCGCCAACCAAAGTTGCTAAAGCTGTCCATATAAAAAGGCTGTCTAATTTATCAACGGGTTCATTTTCGCGGTCGAATATTTTTTTAGTGATGTACCATCCCAAGCCAAAGGCTACCACAAACATGAGGCTGTAATAGCGGATCATTATAAATCCGAAGTCTATGCCTTCTGACGGATTCCATGTAATACCAAGTGCGTGTGTCATATTGTTTTATTTTGTTATGTAAAAATAGAGATTTGGAATGAGGATTCTCTAAAAACTCTAAGTTAATGTTTGTGATTGATTTCTTTTTCAGGAACGGGATCATAACCCGAGCCGCCCCAGGGATTACACCGAATGATCCGCATTGTGCCAAGATACAACCCTTTAAATAATCCGTGAACCTGCAAGGCTTTTATCATATAGGATGAACAGGTAGGCGAGAAGCGGCAGGCGCTGGGCAATAATGGCGAAATTAGGATTTGGTATAAACGCACCAATAGTACAAACGGAAAAATCAGAATCTTTTTCACGCTTATATTGCCGGTTTGCATTTATAAAGTAAATGAAGTTCCTTCTTTTCCGTCTTTAAGCTGAATTCCCAAAGCGGTCAATTGATCACGTATCTGATCGGATAGTGCGAAGTTTTTATCGGCTCGTGCCTGATTGCGCATTCCGATCAGCATATTTACTACGCCTTCGAGTTTTTCGGTATTTCCGCTATCTGCTTTAGCGCTTTCGAGCCCAAGGACATCATATATGAAAGCATTCATTAAATCGGTAAATGTTCTTAAATCTTCGATGGTTAAAGTCGCCGATTTATCTTTTAACAGATTTACGAAACGTACGCCTTCAAACAAATTCGCAATCAATATCGGTGTGTTGAAATCGTCGTTCATTGCGTCATAACAAGCATCTGCCCATGATTGAATGTCGAGTGAAGAAGTAGCTGACGCTTCAATTTCAGAAAATCCATTCATAGCTTCCATCAAACGGTTATATCCTTTTTCGGCCGCTACGATTGCATCATCCGAAAAATCCAAAATACTCCTGTAATGCGCCTGCATCATAAAGAAACGCGTTACAGAAGCCGAAAACGGTTTGCTTAAAAACGGATTATTTCCATTAAGGATTTCACCCGGAAGAATATTGTTGCCGGTCGATTTTGCCATTTTCTTTCCGTTCAGCGTGAGCATGTTGGCATGCATCCAGTAATTTACCGGAGTTTGGCCTGTGCAGGCTTCGTTTTGCGCGATCTCGCATTCATGGTGCGGGAATTTTAAATCCATTCCGCCACCATGAATGTCAAAATGATTGCCAAGGTATTTCGTACTCATCGCGGTACATTCCAGATGCCATCCAGGGAAACCATCGCTCCAGGGCGAAGGCCATCGCATGATATGTTCAGGTTCGGCTTTTTTCCAAAGAGCGAAATCCTGCGGATTCCTTTTATCCGACTGTCCGTCAAGATCGCGTGAATTCGCAAGCATGTCTTCGATATTACGGCCGCTTAATTTTCCGTAATGATTCGTTTCGTTAAATTTTACCACGTCAAAATAAACCGAGCCATTCGATTCATAGGCAAACCCATTTGCGATAATTTCCTTAACGATTTCGATTTGTTCAATGATATGCCCGGTTGCCGTTGGCTCAATGCTTGGCGGTAAAAAGTTGAATCTGTTCAGGATGTCATGAAAATCGACGGTATAACGCTGTACGATTTCCATTGGCTCCAATTGTTCAAGGCGTGCTTTTTTTGCGATTTTATCTTCGCCGTCATCAACATCGTCAACAATATGTCCAACATCGGTAATATTCCGCACATAGCGAACTTTATAATCCAAATGCCTGAAATACCTGTAAATCATATCAAACGACATGAATGTTCGCACATTTCCCAAATGCACATTGCTGTAAACCGTCGGGCCGCAAACATACATCCCGACATTTCCTTCGTGGATAGGTTTGAAAACTTCTTTTTCCCCGGAAAGGGAATTGTAGATTTTTAGCGTATGGTTTTTGAAAAGCGGCATTTCGTTTATTTTAATGGTGAATTTTAAATTTTAAATGATAGGGATAATGCATCCTTTAAAACTCAAAATAATTAATTAAAACTTAGTTTCAAGCTGTATGTAATTCAGGAATTCACGACGGGTTTGTTCTTCTTTGAATTTACCGCCGAATTCAGAAGTTACCGTACTGCTTTCAATATCGCGGATTCCTCTCGAATTTACACAAAGGTGCTTTGCATCGATGACGCACGCAACATCCTGTGTGTTTAGAACCGATTGTAATTCCTGTACGATTTGCATCGTGAGCCTTTCCTGAACCTGCGGGCGTTTCGCATAATAATCAACAATGCGGTTCATCTTTGAAAGCCCGACTACTGAGCCGTTTGAAATATAGGCAATGTGCGCACGGCCGATAATGGGCAGCAAATGATGCTCACAGGTCGAATAAACGGTAATGTTTTTTTCAACCAGCATTTCGCCATATTTATAATGGTTATCAAATGTTGAGGCTTTTGGGCGTTTGTTCGGATGTAACCCACCGAAAATTTCCTTGACGAACATTTTCGCTACGCGGTTTGGAGTTCCTTTTAAGCTGTCGTCTGTCAAATCCATTCCCAGAGTAAGAAGGATGTTTTCTACATCTTTTTTTATGGATTCTATTTTTTGCTCATCTGAAATATCAAAAGCATCGCTTCGTAATGGATTACTGGCATTTGTGCCAATATGGCTATCGCCTATTTCATCTGAAAAATGTTCGTCTTTGCTCATGTTAAGTGTAAGTGTGCTGGCTTTTTTTCTGGCGCAAAGATAATTAATAAAATGAAATTAAAATTCAATAATTAAGTAAAACCCTACACTTGATAGTTAAAAATTAAAATTAAGTTAAATTATAGTATCTTTTTTTGTAAATTTCGCTCCTAAAATTGTTATAGAAATGAAATATAAATTTTTACTTGTTTCGTTAATTGTGCTGTTTTTCAATAATTTAAGTTCGCAGAACTTAATCACAAATGGTGATTTTGAAAGTGGCGGAAACGGAACGGGTTTTAACATAAATGGCGCGGGATACACAGGTTTGACTCCACCATATTCAGGAACTACGGTTCCTGGAAATTATGCTTTTGACACCAATCCGCAATTGGTCAATACAACCAAATTCCTTTCAGGAGGCGACCATACAACCGGTACCGGAAAAATGATGATTATTGATGGAAATGATACTCCCGGAAACCAGCGTTTTTGGAGAGCAGGTACTGATGATAACGGAATTTGCGGATTATCCGTAGGTAGTTATTATGAATTTACTTATTGGATTAAATCCATCTCAAATGATGTAACTAATTCAGGTACACGCGCTAATATCCATTTGCTTTTTACAGGTGTAACAGAAAGCCAGTTTGTTGAAGGCCATACCCAGGCGCCTTTCCCGGCTTCAGGATGGAGGAAGATTTCGTATAGGTTCAAAGCCGTTGATCCGTGTGTGACAATTGAGCTTTGGAATGCTAATTTTGGTAGTTTAGGCAATGATTTTGCAGTAGATGATTTTTCATTGAACCGTCTTCCTGAAGCTACAGCAACAGGTGATGCTACTGTATGTATGGGAACAGCTTCGCCTCAGGTTGTTTTTACGGCAACAGGAGGAATTCCTCCTTATACATTTACATATACGCTTAATGGCGGCCCGGAAACAACCGTCACGCCGCCTACAGGAAATACAGTTACCATTACTGTTCCAACAACATCTGAAGGAGTTTTTGAATATAAACTTGTAAAAATAGCTTACGACGGTTTTGAAAGGGAAATTGAAGAAACTGCTACGGTAAATGTAAGGGATTTAACCGCGACGATTTCAGGTGACATTACAATATGTGCCGGATATTCTCCTGTTCTTACTTTTACCGGATCGCCAAATGCAACCGTAAATTTTACTTCTGATGACGGAACACCTTATTCAGTTAAGTTGGATGATGCCGGATCTGCGACTTTCGTGACACCAATTATCACCTTGACTACGATTTTTACACTTACTGATGTTACGGATGGCAGTTGCACGGTTCCATTGTCTGGCTTTGTTGAAATTGATATTCAGACTGCCGGCTGCGGATTTAATATTGTCCCGAGTGCAGCAAACCTGCTTCCGAGTTTTTTGGTTTATGCAAGTATCGTAAAACCTGAATCGATTTGTAGTGGCTTTAATACAAGTACGAATTTAAATGTATTGTATCAGAAATTACGTAATACGGTTTCAAATATTCCGGCAGTTCCGGATTATACCGTATCTCAGCTGCCTTCATACCAAGCTACGTTTGGGATCCTTGGAGGAGAGATTTTAAGTATTACTTCTGATGATACATGGTCGCCTGTACAGAACCTTCCTTTTAAATTCTCATTTTATGGCCCTACCTATCAAAAATTACTCGTTGGTGCTAATGGATTGCTAACTTTTAACTTGTCGCCTAACAATATCGGTGGCGGATTACCCAATGGTAACGAAATGGCGGGCGGTCTAGGAACTTTGGCTGATACTGATCCAACCGGACCTAATGCGGGTACAGAAGGGTGTGCTTTTTTAATAGGCGGTCAGTTAAATGCAACTGGAAACAATGCTATTTATGAAAAAAATGCGATTTTCGGAGTATGGCAGGATATTGATCCTAATCCTGCTAATATCATTAATGCCACTAATCAGAACATTAATTATTATGTTTCAGGTGATGCGCCAAACAGATCTTTTATCTTAAATACCACCGATATACCACTTTGGGCTAATGGAAACGGTTCAAGTGCCGGAAACCCCGGTTTGCAAACCTATCAGATAGTGATTTATGAAACAAGTAATTTTATTGATGTAAATGTTAAAAGAAGAACCGCCGGTACGCAATGGAGCGGTAATGGATTAATTGGGATTATTAATCAGAACGGTTCCAAAGGTTTGGCTGCGCCGGGTCGTAATACGGGTAACTGGTCAATCCTAACGCCAACTTCCTACAGGTTTAAGCCCAATGGGCAGTTCTTACCTGTAAAGATAGAATGGTTTGCGGGTAATTCACCTACGCCTTTTAATGTCCAAAACATCACAGACGGATCAGATCCGCAGGAAGTTGAGCTTACACCAGGTGCTAAGGATAGTTTTTACCGTGTAGTACTTACTTATACAAACCCTGACCTGACAACTACAAAGCTTTATGATTATGTGACAATTCAAGCGCAGCCTGAGTTACCGGTTTTGGATCCACAGGATATAGTTTTGTGTACAAATGATGTTGGCCCTAATTTTACTTTTCCGTCTATTAATCAGGATTCCCACATATTAAGCGCCAATGGTGGATTAAACCCGAGCCATTACTCGATTACATATCACCCGACAGAATTTGACGCGACCTATGACGCTGACTTTATTGATCCTGCTGACCTGACAAATTATGTTGTGCCGGGTTCAGAAATGGAAGGCGACCTAAAAAAAACAATTTATGTAAGGATCAAAGATTTGTTTAATTCTACCGCATGTTCAAATGTAAGGTCATTTAATCTGGATATTCGTACTGCCCAAGGTCAGATTTCATATGCCAGTCCTACCTATTGTATGGATACGGCTACACCGGAGCCGGTTGAGAGATCCCCTGATTTAACTCCTGGCGGAAAATTCATTTCTTCATCGCCAACAGATTTAGTCATTAACGAAGATACTGGAGAAATAATACTTGACCAAAGTGCGCCTGGTACCTATACTGTTATTTACCGGGTAGAAGCTGTAGACAATTGCCCGGCTTTCGAGACACCGCCTGTTACAATTGAAATTGAAGCTTGCTGTTCAGTAACAGCTCTGGCTGTAGTTCCTGTTTGTTCGGGTTCTGTAATAAATTTAAGTGCAACCAGTGGCAACCCGCTGACTGATTTTACTTGGTCAGGGCCAGGTTTAACAGGGCAAGTACCGGGTAAAGACGTTACTGTTACATCGCCGCCAACAGTTCCGGGAGATTATGTATATGAAGTATCTGGATCTATTGCAGGTTCAGCATGTACATCAGATACGGTTACGGTCAAGGTGCTTCCTTTGCCCAGTGTAGCATTTTCATCTCCGGTAAATCCATCTACGACGATATGTTCAGGTAATGGGATAACGGTTGGATTTGTTGGAACGCCAAATGCTTTCGTTACCTATTCATATAATGAAGAAGGAATAACAGGACAAAATGTAATACAACTGGATGCTGCAGGAAATTATACATTTTCTACACCTTTGTTGACTCAATATGCCGTATATGAATTAGTGCAGATTGTGAGTGATACTGCTCCTGCATGTACCATTCCTTTTCCTCCGGGAATGGAAAGAGAGATTTTTATTGATCTTCCGAGCGCTTCTATCACTGGTATTGTAGATGCTTCTTTGTGTAGTGGCGACGGTACAT
>CAZSDN010000005.1:0-17564 GCA_964605595.1 uncultured Flavobacterium sp.
CCGATGCCGACTGTTATCCGGATTCCAAAAACTGGATCACCGAAATGAGCTCGAACTTTACTTTGCAAAAAACGATCGTTCTTGGTTATGGCGCTTATGAAAAAATCCCGAACTCATTCCTGAATAAAATTATCCGGTTTGAAACGCTTCTTACGGCCGTCCAGTATTTTTCGTGGGCCAAAATCGGGAAACCATATATGGGCGTAGGAAGAAACCTCGCCTACAAGCGTGAAGAATTTTTTAAAGTTGACGGCTACCGCGACCATTTAAAGATCCGTTCGGGCGACGATGACCTGTTCATAAACCAGGTAGCGTTTAAGAAAAATACAACGGTTTGCTTTACGCCGGAAAGCTTTACGTATTCAAAACCAAAAACTTCATTCAAATCTTGGTTTACACAAAAGCGCAGGCATGTGGCCACAGCTACATTTTATAAAGCATTTGACCGCACGCAGCTTGCTTTGTTTTATGCTTCCCAGTTATTGTTTATTATACTTTCGGTTTTATTGCTTGCATTTCAGTTTGAATGGATTACTGTCTTGGGCATCATTGGCTTCAGGTATTTATTTACATGGATAACATTAGGTTTTGCCGCCGGAAAACTAAAAGAAAAAGACGTTATGTATTGGTTTCCTGTAATAGAGATAGTGCTAGTTTTTACGCAATTCAATATCTTTATAACTAACTTCTTTTCAAAACCCGTGCAGTGGAAATAAAATCTTATATAGAAAAGGCTAAACAGGGCGACCAGGTTGCTTTTACATTTTTACTGGATTTTTACTGGAATGAAGTCTATGGTTTTATGCTCAAACGTACTGAGAATGAAACCGATGCCGAAGATATCACGATCGAAACTTTCTCAAAGGCATTTGATAAAATTGCGACATATAATCCCGAATTCCAGTTCAACACCTGGCTAATTGCCATTGCAAAAAACGTTCATATTGATTTGCTTCGTAAGAAAAAATCATCCCTTTTCATTGAAATCACCGATGAAGAAGATTATTTGGCATATAATGTTGCTGATACAGCGCCTTCAGCTGAAGATGAATTAATTACCGAACAAAACCTTTCACGGCTTCTTCAGTACATAAAGGAGCTAAAACCGCATTATCAGGAAGTGATACAATTGCGTTACTTTCAGGAGATGACGTATCAGGAAATTGCCACTAAAATCGGCGAGCCGCTAAATAACGTAAAAATAAAACTGCTTCGCGCAAAAAAACTACTCGCCGAGATCATTCAGTCTAAACGGCAATAATTTAATTTTTTAAACAACATTTTAAATAATTCACACGTTATGTATTAAAATAGCGCGCTTATGCATTGATTTATACTTAACCTAAACTTTAAAATTATGTCTAAATCAAGTATTTATGAAACCGCATGGCTTGACCTGGTATTCGAAGGAAAAAACAAAGAATATGGCGCATACGTGCTGCGGCGCGAAAACTCAAACACAACTTTCAAAGCGCTTTTTGTTGCTTTAGGATTATTGGCCTTACTGTCCGGAATTGTCTTTCTCTTGAGTTCATTTAAAACGGAAACAGTAACTAAAGTACCGGATGTTTTAGGGCCTACAATTGAAATCCATGAAATCATCGAACCCATAAAACCTCCAAAATCCGAACCGAATACATCAACAGTCCCGCCTGCAAAATTGGAGGAACCAAAACCAACTTTATCCAATCCCGATGTAGTAAAATCGATTGATGCAAACCCGGATGTTCCAACAAATAGTGAATTTCCTCAAAATAACTCAAGCCCTACGGGAGTAGTTGGAGGAACCGGAACTGAAACCACTTCAAACAGCGGAGGCGACACTACGGGAATTCCAACCGATTCAGGAACAAACTCAACCTACACAACTGCCACAGTAGACAGAATGCCTGTATATCCGGGCGGAATGGACAATTTCTATAAATATGTAGGGCGTAATTTCAAAACTCCGGAAGATGATATGGGTTCAACCACAATGGTTAAAGTATTAGTTTCTTTTGTAATTGAAAAAGATGGCACTATGTCTGAAATCAAAGTATTGAGAAATCCAGGTTTTGGATTGGACAAAGAAGCCATTCGTGTCTTAAAATCAATGAAAGCAAAATGGGAACCCGGAAGTATCAACGGAAAACCGGTACGTGTAGTTTACAATCTTCCGATCTCAGTAAAACCCGCTAATTAAAATTACTCATAATTATAAAACCACAAAAACCTAAAAAATTTTTGTGGTTTTATTTTTGAATGAGTTTAGGCTTTCTTTACAAACTCAGTACGCAAAACCATTGCGGTTTTATTTACACGGCAGTCAATTTCAGCCGGATCATCAGTAAGCCTGATATTTTTCACCATTGTTCCTCTTTTTATTACATCTGAAGAACCTCTAACTTTCAGATCCTTGATTACCGTTACTGAATCTCCATCTTGCAGAATATTTCCGTTGCTGTCTTTTACGTCCATGATTGTTTATATTTATCGGGTAAAAATACAAAAACTGATGAATAGTTGACTATTCTACCATAGCCTGTAAATACATTATAAATATGATATGGTTGAAATTTAAACTCACAACTATTATAAATCATTTCCATATCATCATAGCAAATCCTAATTCCTAAACCGCAATTCCTAATTTATTAATTGCTTATCTTTGCATTTCAAAATTGAAGCATGGAAACCGTTTTAGATACCGCACTTCCTACCGGAAAGCCAAAATGGCTAAAGGTAAAACTGCCAATTGGCCAAAAATATACCGAATTACGTGGCCTTGTTGATAAATACAAACTGAACACCATTTGCACTTCGGGTAGTTGCCCGAACATGGGTGAATGCTGGGGCGAAGGAACGGCAACGTTTATGATTCTCGGGAATGTGTGTACGCGTTCATGTGGTTTTTGCGGCGTTAAAACAGGCCGTCCGGAAACCGTAGATTGGGACGAACCTGAAAAAGTGGCACGTTCAATCAAAATCATGAATATTAAACATGCGGTCGTGACAAGTGTTGACCGTGATGATTTAAAAGATGGCGGCTCTATTATCTGGATCGAAACGGTAAAAGCCATTCGCCGTATGAATCCAAGCACAACATTAGAAACCTTGATTCCTGATTTTCAAGGCATAGAACGAAATATAGACCGGATCGTAGAGGCAAATCCCGAAGTAGTTTCACACAATATGGAAACCGTTCGCCGGCTAACGCGTGAAGTCCGTATCCAGGCAAAATATGACCGAAGCCTTGAAGTTTTACGCTATCTGAAAGAAAAAGGAATCAACCGAACCAAATCCGGAATTATGCTTGGGCTTGGTGAGACCGAAGAAGAAGTAATCCAGACTTTGCACGACCTGCGGGCTGCAAACGTAGATGTAGTTACAATCGGGCAATATTTACAACCCAGTAAAAAACACCTTCCTGTAAAAGAATTCATCACTCCGGATCAATTTACAAAATACGAGAAAATCGGTTTGGAATTAGGTTTCCGCCATGTTGAAAGCGGTGCATTGGTAAGAAGCTCTTATAAAGCGCAAAAACATATCTTGTAAAGGATGATTCGATCATTCGATAGTTCGAGGGCTCGAAAAATCAAAAATCGACTTTAATGCACAAAACAAAAATCGCCATCAACGGATTTGGACGTATCGGACGAAACTTATTCCGGTTGCTGCTAAACCATCCTACTATTGAAGTTGTTGCCATCAATGATATCGCCGATAATAAAACGATGGCGCATCTGATAAAATATGATAGCATCCACGGTGTTTTGCCTTTTGAATGTTCGTTTGATGATGATTCTATTATCGTTGACGGTAAGCATTATACTTTCTTTCATGAGAAAAATATCGCAAGCCTCAACTGGAACTCCGTTGATACTGATGTTGTGGTCGAATGTACCGGAAAATACAAAACCTTTGATGAAATCAACGCACACATACTATCGGGCGCAAAGAGAGTAATCCTTTCGGCGCCATCCGAAGTTGACAATATAAAAACTGTTGTGCTTGGCGTGAACGAACATATTCTTGACGGTTCTGAACGCATCATTTCAAACGCAAGCTGTACGACAAATAATGCCGCGCCAATGATTAAAGTCATTAGTGAGTTGTGCGGAATTGAGCAGGCTTATATCACTACGGTTCACTCCTATACTACCGACCAGAGCTTGCATGACCAACCGCACAAAGATTTACGCAGAGCTCGCGGCGCAAGCCAATCTATTGTTCCAACTACTACCGGAGCCGCAAAAGCACTTACTAAAATATTTCCTGAATTTGAAGGTAAAATCGGCGGAAGCGGCATCCGCGTTCCTGTTCCTGATGGTTCACTAACCGATATTACCTGTTATGTAAAACGCGAAGTTACGATTGACGAAATCAACAATGCGTTTAAAGCCGCAGCACAAAATAACCTTAAAGGGATTTTAGCTTATACCGAAGACCCGATTGTATCGGTTGACATTATCGGAAACCAAAACTCCTGCCTGTTCGACAGCCAGTTAACGTCAGTTATTGATAAAATGGTAAAAGTCGTAGGCTGGTATGATAATGAAATTGGCTATTCATCAAGAATAATTGATTTAATTAGGTTAATTACTACGAAATAATTTATATTTATTGGTTTAAAATCAATTGATATAATGCGGGCGAATTTACTGGTTTACTTATTTATTTTTTGCACTTCCCATGCTAAAACAAATACACTGATCCATACGGATAGCGTACATGAATACATGCATCAGAGTAAAATGCATGAAACCGAAAAAGACTTCAAAAAATCTTTAGAATACCTGCACAAAGCAATCGAATATGCCGAAAAGCGAAACGACCTTGAAGCAGAATCCAAAATTTATTCCCGTTTGGGAGAATTGTATTATAATTTTAAAGAATACATGGATTCTGATGAAGCCAAAATGCAAAATGGTAAATTTGAACTGATAAACTTCGCCAAATTCAATAAACTTGGGAATCAAAAATCAATCGAAAAGATAAAAAACGAAAACAAAGAACAACTAAAAGCACAGCAAAAAGAAAACAAATTCTCTAAGCTGATCAGCCTTTTGAGCCTTGCTCTGATTTCAATACTTTCGCTTTTAAGCCTTTCGCTTTACCGGAACAATATCATTCGAACGCAATCAAACTCGCTGCTCAAGGAAAAAAACAATGAACTTATCGAAGCCAAAGAAAAGGCCGAGCGCGCTTCAACGGCAAGATCAGAATTCCTTTCGACAGTGAGCCACGAATTACGCACTCCTTTAAACGCAATTACAGGCATTACGAATTTGCTTATTGAAGAAAATCCGAAAAAATCACAAATCGATTATCTGAATTCGCTTAAGTTTTCGGGAGATTATTTATTGAGTTACATTAATGAGATACTGGAAATAAACCGTATCGAATCAAAAAACATAGAAGTTGAAGAAATTGATTTTGACTTAACAAAATTACTCACCGACATACAGTTCTCTTTGCAAAAACAGGCTTCTGCGAATCAAAACCAGTTGATCCTGGCAATTGATCCTAATATTCCCGAAAACCTTACCGGAGATCTTACGAAACTTTCGCAGATCTTCATGAACCTGATTAATAATGCCCTCAAGTTTACTCAAAATGGCGAAGTGAGGATTAATGTAAAAATGGTAAAATCTGAAGATCAAAAAGCAACGGTATTTTTTGAAATTTCAGATACGGGTATCGGAATCCCGGAAGACAAACTCGAATCGGTTTTTGACAGCTTTTCGCAAGGTTCGGTTGAAATCAATAGAAAATACGGAGGAACCGGGCTTGGGCTTACAATCGTAAAACGCCTGATTATTATTTTAGGCGGCAATATCGATCTTACAAGCACAATCGGAAAAGGAACGGTTATCACATTTAGCCTTGACTTTAGTTTTACTGCCACAAAAGCCATTCCGCCTGTAGCGCAACACGATGAAAATGATTTTATCTCAAAACGGGTGCTTCTTGTTGAAGACAACAAAATCAATCAAATGATCACCAAACGAATGCTTGAAAAAAAGCAAATGTATTGTGAAGTTGTCGATAATGGTGAAGATGCCGTAAGTATCGCCCGGGAAAACTGCTATGACCTGATTTTGATGGACGTGCATCTTCCGGGAATAAACGGGACAATCGCCACCGAACAAATCAGGGAATTTGACAAAACAACCCCAATTGTCGCGCTTACAGCAATTTCATTGCTTGAAAACCGTGAAATGCTAATGTCATACGGAATGGACGAAGTGATTACCAAGCCGTTTGAGCCTGCCAATTTCTTTTCAACAATCGCATTCTATTTACAAAAAGAAGAACAGGTTTAGTATTTCAGAATCAGCTCTTTTATTAACTTACGCACCTTGGGTTCAGCTTTTTTCGCAGCTTTGAGTACTTCTTCGTGGTTAACTTCTTCAATATTGTCTTCGTCGCCCATATCGGTAATAACTGAAATACCAAATGTTTCCATATCCATGTGGCGTGCAACGATAACTTCCGGAACAGTTGACATTCCAACACAATCAGCGCCCAGGATTTTTACCATTCTGTATTCTGATAAGGTTTCAAAAGTTGGCCCTTGCAAACCCAGATATATTCCGTCTTGAACTTTTATGCTTAAATCTTTAGCGATTTCTTTTATTTTGGAAATCATTTTACGAGAAAACGGCTCGCTCATATTTACGAATCTCGGCCCGAAGCGTTCGTCGTTCTTTCCGCGTAAAGGATGCTCGGGAAGCATGTTGATCTGATCAGTAAGAATTACGATGGAACCAACTTCATAATTCGGGTTTACACCGCCAGAAGCATTAGAAACTACGAGTTTTTCAACACCTAAATATTTCATCACGCGAACAGGAAAAGTCACTTCTTTCATGTCATAACCTTCATAAAAGTGAAAACGGCCTTGCATCGCTACAACTTTTTTGTTTCCGATAGTCCCAAAAACCAGAGCGCCTTTATGTCCTTCAACGGTTGAAACAGGAAAATTCGGAATTTCATTATAGGGCAAAGTGAACTCAATAGTGATATCATCGGTGAAACTTCCTAATCCTGATCCTAAAATTACGCCGTATTCCGGAGTAAAATTGGTTTTATCTTTAATGTAATTAACGGTTTGTTGTACTTGTTCCCACATAATTTATGCTGCTTTATCGTTCAATTTATTTATTTTCAGTCGTTTATTGACACAACAAAAGCCCAATTGATTATTCATTGAGCTTTGCGGTTTTGTTTTCAAAACATTTATCATTCAAATGTAAAATAAAATAATCAGAGTTCTGACGATTTTAATAAAAAAGAATCCTTTATCTGCAACGGTTCGCCTTCTAAGTTACACGAGATATTCAGTAATGGTTTTATCGAATTTTTCTGAACCCGAAAGAAAACGACTTTTAATCGGAAGATAAAAAAGCTGTTCTTTTGTAAGCCGGCCTTTCAAACGCACATAATCCTTTTCAGTGGTGACAATAATTTTTCCAGCCGATTTCTCCTTTATGGTTTCGATATCGCTTATTGAAAAATCATGATGATCCGGAAATTTCATTACAATATCATTTTCCGATTGCAGATAGTTAAAAAACGGCTCGGGTTTTGCAATTCCGGCAACAAGTAATTTCGGTTTATTTTTAATTTCTGCAACAGAAACCGAATCATTTTCAGACAAAACCGAATCGTCATAATCAATAAAACTGAAAAACAATTGCTGATTGTTTACTAGTTTGATCTTGCTCCTGATTTTACTTTGCGCTTCCGCGGATAAATTTGGCGGACACTTGGTAACGATGATACTATCAGCACGTTTATATCCGTTTCTTCCTTCGCGTAAATTCCCGGTTGGAAGCATAAAATCATCCGAATATAAATCGCCAAACGATGTCAGTAAAATATAGAATCCTGCCTTAACTTTTCGATGTTGATATGCATCGTCGAGCAAAATAACCTGTGGTTTTTCAGGTTGTGAAAGCAATTGTTCAATCCCATTCTTCCGATCCGCATCAACCGCAACCATAATATTCGGGAACTTACTATAATATTGAAACGGTTCGTCCCCTAAAATTTCAGCGTTTGAAGTCGAATCTGCCAAAACAAAACCTTCAGATTTTCTTTTATAACCGCGGCTTAATGTTGCCACTTTATAATTCGGCGAAAGCAATCGTATCAAATATTCAATTTGTGGTGTTTTTCCCGTTCCGCCAACACTTAGATTTCCAACAGCAATTACAGGAATGTCAAATGAATAGGATTTTAAAATTCCGTTATCAAACAAAAAATTCCGAAAACCAGTAATCCAGCCATACAAAACGGCAAATGGGAAAAGTATTTTTCGGAGTAATTTCATTTTACGAAAGTATAATATTTTATCTTTGGAATTGAAATGAAACACAGATTCCACGAATTTTCACAGATTAATCTGTCAAGCTTTGCCATAAGATCTGTGTAAACCTGAATTATGAAAATAAAAGAAATTCTTTCTGTCCTTGAAGAAATGGCACCGCTCGCCTACGCCGAAGATTTTGACAATGTTGGCCTTTTAGTTGGCAATCAAAACAATCAATGTAATGGCGTTTTAGTTTGCCACGACGCCCTCGAAAACGTAATTGACGAAGCGATTTCTAAAAATTGCAACCTTATAGTTTGCTTCCATCCTATTCTATTTTCGGGTTTGAAGAAAATCACCGGTAAAAATTATGTCGAGCGTTCAATCATCAAAGCGATAAAAAATGACATTGCAATTTATGCGGTTCACACGGCTTTGGACAATCACCAAAACGGCGTGAACAAAATTTTCTGCGATGCTTTGGGTTTGATAAACACAAAAGTTTTAGTTCCGAAACAAAATTTTATCAGAAAACTGGTAACATATGCTCCAACTGAAAACGCTGATAACGTTCGGAATGCATTATTTTCAGCCGGAGCGGGAAATATCGGAAACTATGAAAATTGTAGTTTTAATTCGGATGGAACCGGAACGTATAAAGGAAACCAAAACAGCAATCCGGTAGTTGGCGAACGTGGCGAACTGGTTTCAGCTTCCGAGACAAAAATCGAAGTTACTTTTGAAAAATACCTGGAATCAAAAATTTTAAAAGCGCTTTTCGAAAATCATATTTACGAAGAAGTTGCTTATGAGGTTTATGATTTGCAAAATTCGCATCAAAATATCGGCCTCGGAATGATCGGTGAACTGCAAACAGCAATGAGCGAAGATGATTTCCTTCAGATGGTAAAAGATAAAATGCAGGCAAATGGCATACGCCACAGCGAATTTTTAAATAAAAACATCAAAAAAGTTGCAGTTCTTGGGGGCGCGGGAAGTTTCGCTATCAGAAATGCAATTAATTCATTAGCAGATGTTTACATAACATCCGACCTAAAATACCATCAGTTTTACGAAGCTGAAAATGCTATACTTCTAGCCGACATCGGACATTTTGAAAGTGAGCGTTATACAAAAAATTATATTGTTGATTATCTTACGAAAAAAATACCTAATTTTGCAATCATTTTATCGGAAGAAAATACAAATCCAGTTAAGTACTTATAATATATGGCGACTACAAAAGAATTGAGTGTTGAGGACAAATTAAGAGCGATTTACGATTTACAGTTAATCGACTCAAGAATTGACGAAATCAGAAATGTAAGAGGAGAACTTCCTTTAGAAGTTGAAGATTTGGAAGATGAAGTTGCCGGCCTTAAATCTCGTTCAGAAAAATTAAAAGCCGATTTGGATGTTATCGAAGACCAGATCAAAGTAAAGAAAAATGCGATTGACGATCACAAAGAAGCAATCAAAAAATATACAAAACAACAAGACAGCGTTCGTAACAACAGAGAATTCAATTCTTTAACAAAAGAAGTCGAATTTCAGGAATTAGAAATTCAGTTGGCCGAGAAGCAAATCAAAGAAATGAAAGCTTCTATCGAATACAAAAAACAAATCGTTGCACAATCAACTGAAAAACTGGAGCAAAAGACAGAGCATTTGAACCACAAAAAGTCAGAGTTAGAAGCAATCATGAACGAAACTTCTAAAGAGGAAGAATATTTATCTTCTAAATCACAAGAATTTCAATCGCAAATTGAAGACCGTTTGCTAACAGCTTACAACAGGATTCGCTCAAGTGTTCGTAACGGATTGGCAGTTGTTTCTATCGAAAGAGGCGCATCTGCAGGTTCATTCTTTACGATTCCGCCACAAACTCAGGTTGAAATCGCAGCTAGAAAAAAGATCATCACTGATGAGCATTCAGGAAGAATTCTTGTTGACAGCACTTTAGCTGAAGAAGAAAAAGAGAAAATGGAAAAATTATTTTCCGAATTCAAATAAAAATACAAGCCTCCAAAACGGGGGCTTTTTTTATGGAAAAATTAAAATTATTAGTTTTAACCAAATCGTTGGGATTTTATATCAATTTCCTAAGTTTCGTCCATCCCAAAAAGGCATCGACTTTTGCCTACGATTTATTTAGCCAACCGCGTACGGGAAGGCTTTTTGCAGATAAACTTCCGCCAATTTTACAGGAAGCCAAACAGGAAACTTTTTCACATCAGGAACACAAACTCCATACTTATACGTGGAGCGGCAATGAAAATATCATTTTGCTTGTTCACGGCTGGGAAAGCAATGCGTCGCGTTGGGAACAGCTTATTTCTTATCTGAAGAAAACCGGAAGTACCATTATCGCACTCGATGCTCCGGCTCATGGATTATCAAGTGGAAAGGAATTTAACGTTCCGCGTTATGCCGAATTTATTAATGTCGCCGTTCAAAGATTCCATCCAACAACAATCATCGGGCACTCCATTGGCGGCGCTGCATGCGTTTTCTACCAATCGCAATATGCAAATGAAGAAATCCAAAAGATGATTTTGCTTGGTGCGCCTTCCGATCTAAAAACGCTGATCCATAATTTCAGCCTGATTTTAAGCCTGAATTCCAGAATGACCATTTTGCTTGAGAATCATTTTGTAGAAAAATTTAAGTTCAAACTTGACGAATTCTCAGGAAAAATTTTCGGCGAAAAAATTACGATTAAAGGAATAATCGCACACGACATTGACGACACCGTGGTAGCTTATGCAGAAAGCGAAAAAATTGCAAGTTCTTGGAAAAACGCACAATTCATTCAAACCAAAGGATTGGGACACAGCATGCACGATGATAAATTATACCAGCAAATAATCGATTTCCTTGAAAATTAGCAAATGTTTCAATTAGCGGATTAGCGAATGGACACAAGCATTTTCATTCGCTAATTCACTAATTCGCTAATTTCTCATTAACTTTGTCGCATGGAAGATAACTTGAGAAGAATCAATAAATTCATTGGTGAAACCGGATTTTGTTCGCGCCGTGAAGCCGACACTTTAATCGAGCAAGGACGCGTAACGATTAATGGCAATGTGGCCGAAATGGGAACCAAGGTTTCAAACAATGATGAAGTGCGCATCGACGGAAAACTGATCCGTGAGAAAAATGAAAAACCTGTTTATCTGGCGTTCAATAAACCGGTCGGAATTGAATGCACGACAAATCTTGAAGTTCCTGAAAACATTGTTGATTTTATCAATTATCCAAAACGTATTTTCCCAATTGGCCGTTTAGACAAAGCCAGTGAAGGCTTGATTTTTATGACCAACGACGGTGACATTGTGAACAAAATCCTTCGCGCGCGCAACAACCACGAGAAAGAATATACCGTTACCGTTAATCGCCCAATTACCGACAGATTTATCGAGCGAATGGGAAACGGCGTTCCAATTTTAGATACAATTACCCGGAAATGTAAAGTCGAACAAATCAGTAAATACATTTTTAAAATTATACTTACGCAAGGTTTGAACCGCCAGATTCGCCGTATGTGTGAATATTTAGGTTATGAAGTAACAGCACTGAAAAGAATACGGATCATTAATATTTCTTTAGATGTTCCCGTTGGACGTTACCGCGATTTAACCGATGCTGAAATCAAAGAACTCAATCAACTAATTGAACCGTCGAGTAAAACCGAAGAAGCCAGCTTGCCAAAAACTGAAAGAATCGAAAGGCCGGAACGAACCGAAACCCGTTTCAAGCGACAGGATCATTCAGCTCGGAGAAATCAAGAAATACGTTCTTTCCGGAAAAGTGACGATAACGACAGGATTATACGAAAACGCGAATCAGACACAAAAAACGAAAATTCCCAACAAAACGAGGATTCTGAAAAACGACCTGTAACTTCACGCTGGAAAGTTGATTTTATTAAAAAAGATGATCCTGATTATCGCAAAAAAGGAGATTTTTAATATACTTAATTGAAGATATTTGCGTTCATTAGGAAACCAAAACTATTTTAATGGACAACAAAAAACTAATTCCGATTTTTCTTTTATGCGTCGCCGTGGTAATTTCACTTGGTTTCGTAGGACTCCAGGCATTCGCAAAAAAAATTTATGACAGTCGCAGCTGTGATTTTGGCGTAATCGATAATATAGAATTGCATACACGAACCAATATTCCTAAGGTTTCAAATACTGAATGTGATTATGATGAGGCACTGAATGCAAAAAAGGTAATATTCACGCTCGATACCAGCAGCTATGAATTATCCGATTACATTAAAGAAAGTAATTTTATCAAAGCGACTTCAAAAACTGTGTTGCCACTTCATGATATTTTAAGTTTTGAAAAAGACATTTCACAATTTGAAAATCCAGATGATCTTTACTATAAAAATGACACACATTTCAGTTTGATCCTGAATGCAAAGCTCCAAAAAATATGGGTTTATTTAAAATATTAAAAGAAAGCCTCCTTATTTTTTAAACTCTTTTCGCTGTTCCCTTGCCAACAAGGTATTTTTAAGCAGCATTGCAATCGTCATCGGCCCGACACCGCCGGGAACCGGAGTAATGTGCGAGGCTTTTTTACTTACGTTTTCAAAATCTACATCGCCGGTAATAATGTATCCTTTTTCTGAATTCTTATCTTCTACCCGTGTGATTCCAACGTCTATAACTACCGCATCATCTTTGATCATTTCCGCCTTGAGGTAATTCGGAACGCCGAGAGCCGTAATAATTATATCTGCCTGAGTCGTGATTTGCGCGATATTTTTGGTGTAACTATGTGTTAATGTAACCGTTGAATTTCCGGGAAAACCTTTCCTTCCCATCAAAATACTCATAGGCCTTCCGACGATATGGCTACGGCCGATAACAACCGTATGTTTTCCTTTGGTTTCAACATTGTATCTTTCGAGTAATTCTAAAATTCCAAAAGGCGTTGCCGGAATAAAAGTCGTCATATCCAATGCCATCTTCCCAAAATTTTCAGGATGAAAGCCATCGACATCTTTACTCGGATCGATTGCCATAAGGATTTTTTGCGTATCGATTTGTTTCGGTAACGGAAGCTGAACGATAAATCCGTCGATGTCATCATTTTCATTGAGTTCCTTGATTTTTTTGAGCAATTCTGTTTCAGAAGTTGTACTTGGCAAACGAACCATTGTCGATTCAAAACCAACACGTTCACAGGCTTTCACTTTACTGTTTACATATGTTAAGCTCGCGCCGTCATTTCCGACAATAACGGCTGCGAGATGCGGCACTTTTTCGTTATTGCTTTTCATTTTCTGAACCTCGGCGGTAATTTCAAGCTTGATGTCTTCTGATGTTTTTTTTCCGTCTAATAATTGCATTTCAGTCGTTTTGTAGTTAGTATCATAAAAGCAAAAGGCGTGAAATCCTCACGCCTTTTATTATCTCATTCCTTTCATGCCGCCCATCATTTTCATGAGGTTTTTTCCTCCCGGGCCTTGCATCATTTTCATCATTTTGCTCATTTGGTCGAACTGTTTCATCAGTTGGTTAACCTGCTCGACTTTTGTTCCCGAACCTTTTGCGATTCTGGCTTTTCTCTTCACATCGATTATTGCAGGCTTTGACCTTTCTTTTGGTGTCATCGAATGGATTATCGCTTCGATGTGTTTGAATGCGTCGTCTTCAATCTCTACATCTTTCATTGCTTTTGAAGCACCCGGGATCATTCCGACAAGATCTTTCATGTTACCCATTTTTTTCACTTGCTGGATTTGGGTAAGAAAATCATCGAAACCGAATTCATTTTTAGCAATTTTCTTCTGGAGTTTTCTTGCTTCTTCTTCGTTGAATTGTTCCTGGGCTCTTTCAACAAGCGAAACAACGTCTCCCATTCCGAGAATTCTTTCCGCCATACGAACCGGATAGAATACATCGATCGCATCCATTTTCTCGCCTGTTCCGACAAATTTGATTGGCTTGTTTACAACCGATTTAATCGAAATCGCAGCTCCGCCACGGGTATCTCCATCTAATTTCGTAAGGATAACTCCGTCGAAATTCAAACGGTCATTGAACGCTTTTGCGGTATTTACCGCATCTTGTCCCGTCATTGAATCTACAACAAACAATGTTTCCTGCGGATTTAATGCTTTGTGGACATTTGCAATTTCAGTCATCATTTCTTCATCAACGGCAAGTCGCCCTGCGGTATCGACTATGACAACATTGTATCCTTTTTCTTTCGCGTATTTAACTGCATTTTGCGCAATTTCAACCGGATTGTTATTTCCCAATTCAGAATAAACTTCTACTCCAATCTGGTCTCCAACAACATGCAATTGGTTGATTGCCGCCGGACGATACACGTCGCACGCAACCAAAAGCGGTTTTTTATTCTTTTTGGTTTTAAGGAAATTAGCGAGTTTTCCCGAAAAAGTCGTTTTACCCGAACCTTGCAGACCCGACATCAAAATAACCGTCGGGTTTCCCGAAAGATTGACTCCGGCAACATCGCCTCCCATTAACTCGGTCAGCTCGTCTTTTACCAACTTGACCAATAATTGTCCCGGCTGCAGCGTTGTCAATACATCCTGCCCGATTGCCTTTTCTTTTACTTTAGTCGTAAAATCTTTGGCAATTTTAAAGTTAACATCGGCATCAAGTAAAGCGCGGCGGACTTCTTTCAGAGTTTCGGCAACGTTTACTTCAGTAATTTTCCCGTGGCCTTTTAATATATGGAAAGCTTTGTCGAGCTTATCACTTAAATTATCGAACATGATTTTTCATTTAATGAAGTGCAAATATAAGAGAAAGTTAGGGAGTTTGCAATTTGGCACATTGCAAAAGTTATAAAGTTAATCTCAGGAACCATTATTAATTCATAGTTTTATGAACTCTAAATCCAAACTACATTTTTATGAGATCTTTAAAAACGTTTCTTTTATTTGGTCTGTTTTTAATTCTTTGCAGTTCCTGTAAATTAGGCAGGTTCGTATATTATAATTTTGCAGATATCACTGACCACAAGATCTTTCCAGCAAGGAAAATTACAAAAGGAGAAACGGTTTTTCAGTTCCAAAAGTCCGATGCAAAAAAAATCCCCGATTCAATCACTGTAACTTTTAAAGATAAAAAGCAACGATTAAGTTTTGAGCAATACTTAAAAAACAATAAAACGGTAGCTTTTTTGGTTATTCAAAATGACTCAATCCATTATGAAAAATACCTGAACGAATATAATGAAGCTTCGGTAGTGGCTTCTTTTTCGATGGCGAAATCGATCATTTCAATTTTGATCGGATGCGCTTTGGATGACGGATTTATAAAATCCATAGACGAACCAATCATAAACTATCTTCCTGAATATAAAGAAAAAGGATTTGAAAAAGTCACCATAAAACATTTATTGCAAATGACATCCGGAATCGGGTTCAATGAAAGCTATTACAATCCGTTTGGCGAAGCAGCAAGTTTCTACTATGGCCGTAATCTGGAAAAAGATGCCGGAAAACTAAAGCTGACCGCAAAGCCTGGAACACAGTTTTCTTACAGCAGCGGCGATTCACAAATACTGGGACTGGTTTTGGCTAAAGCATTAAAAACGAGAACCATTTCTTCTTACCTTGAAGAAAAACTATGGCAGCCACTGCAAATGGAATATGACGCAAGCTGGAGCCTTGATAAAAAAGGCGGCATCGAAAAGACATTTTGCTGTGTAAATGCCCGCGCCCGGGATTTTGCAAAAATCGGAAGGCTTTATCTCAATAAAGGAAACTGGAATGGCAAACAGATCGTTTCTGAAAAATGGGTTGAAGAATCAACGACAGCCGAACAAAAAAACGGAGGTGTTTCTTATTATCAGCACCAATGGTGGCTTACTCAAAACGGGGATTTTATGGCTCAGGGAATTTTGGGGCAGTACATTTATGTAAATCCTTCAAAAAACATGATCATTGTGCGTTTGGGAAAAGACCATGGAAAAACAAGTGACTGGAAAACCATGTTCCAGTCGATTGCTTCGCGTGGTTAATCCTTATTCCTGAATTAAATTTCTTAGAACTGGAAATAAATAAACGGCTGCGGCCCGCTTGTTGCCGTTGCATAAACCAGCCAGAAAGTCAAAGCAAGAATCATTGCTTTAACGATAATCGGGCATTTTCCGAAAGTAAATTTCATGAAACCAACCATTTTTTCGGGGAGGAAATGCCATACGAAACCAATCAGCATTATGATGAAGACGTTTTGGTAACCAAGGACAATTGTTTGCCATTCATTCCAGTGAAATTGTAGTTTTCCGATATTTCCGATAAGTTCGAAAGCTGTCGCAAAATCTTTCGCACGGAAGAATATCCAGCAAAAAACCACAAAATGAAACGTCAGTATTACTTGGATCAGCCAAACAAAAGGATTTTTAGGAAGCGAGATTTTTCCTTTGAACATACGCTCGACAACCAAAGCCAATCCGTGCAAAATGCCCCAGATCATGAATTTCCATGAAGCGCCATGCCATAAACCGCCAAGCAGCATCGTTAGGAATAAATTGACATACATCCGGAATTTGCCTTTACGGTTTCCGCCAAGGGAAATATACAAATAATCCCGAAGCCAGGTTGAAAGCGAAATGTGCCACCTGCGCCAGAATTCAGTAATTGAAGCCGATTTATACGGTGTCCGGAAATTGAGCGATAACCGGAATCCCATCAATAAAGCAATACCGATGGCCATATCCGAATATCCTGAAAAATCGCAGTAAATCTGGATTGCATACCCATAAGAAGCCATAAGGTTTTCAAAAGCCGTATAGCTGTTTGGCGAATCAAAAACACGGTCGACAAAATTTAGCGAGATATAATCGGAAATAACGGTTTTCTTGATCAATCCGCCGATAATCAAAAACAGCGCGGTGTTTACATCTTCGCGGGTAAGCTGCAGCTTTTTGTAAATTTGCGGCAGGAATTCAGACGCGCGGACAATTGGGCCTGCGACCAGCTGCGGGAAAAACGAAACAAAAAACATATAATCCAGGATATTCTTCGTTGGATGCAGTTCGCGCCTGTAAATATCGATAATGTAACTCATCGACTGGAACGTGTAAAATGAAATCCCGACCGGAAGGATAATATCATGAAAAGCGACATTTCCATCAAAAACACCATTATAATTGTCAATTAGGAAATTCGTGTATTTGAAATATCCGAGGAAACACAAATTCAGGATAACACTTAAAACAAGATAAAATTTTCGGTAGCTTTCAAGAATTTCCTCATACAAAA
>CAZSDN010000005.1:17574-19236 GCA_964605595.1 uncultured Flavobacterium sp.
ACAAAAGCTTTGCGAGATTGTAATCGACAACGCCTGAAAAAAGTAATAAAACAAAATAAACACCGCTTGATTTATAATAGAAGAACAACGAAAACGCAAATACGTAAACATTGCGCAAATGAAATGTTTTGGCTTTGGTCGTAAAGATATAGATCGGATAAAAAATCAGGAACATGCACAAAAACAAACCCGTATTGAAAAGTATCGGTTCTTTCGGATTGAAAATAAACCAGCTTTCCACCTGCTGTAAAGTGATGTTTCCAAAAACCTGGACGAACCAATCTTGTATATCGGTCAAAGCCATTACTGTTTGCTTGTTTTATAAAAATTATAATCTTTTAAAAGCGCTTCCGACAGCAAATCGCCTTGCTTTTCATAACCTGCTTTCGAATAATGCACGCGGTCGCCGGCGATTAATCCGTTTGAATAATTGCGCTGAACACCGTAAAGGCCGCCAAATTGCGCATGCAAATCCCAAACCGCATAGTTTTTTATTTCGGCATCGCGAAGGATTTTTGCCGCATAATCGGCTGCATAACTATTGGGATATTTCCGTTTAAACAATGACGGCGGCGGCGTTACGACTAAAATCGCAGCGGTTGGATTTTGGGCACGAACGCTTTCTATAAAAACATCAAGCTGGCTCATATAATTCTCGCCGGTCATTTTATCAAAACTTTCATTTGTTCCCAAAGCCACAACAACCAAATCGGGTTTTAAAGCCTGGAGCTGCTCAAAAAACATCGGGTATTTATTGTAATCTGAAAGTTTTGCGCCGTTTACACCTATATTATGGTATTCGATTCCGGGTTTGTCGTTTTCGAGAATTATGCCGTTCAGCACAAAATCATTTTCATTTTTATTTGGAAGAAGGTAAATTTTGTCGAGGCTTTTTTCGGAAACATAATAATGCGAAATTGTGTCGGAAAGCATTTCAAGCGGAATAAATTCAGAACGCTCGATCGATTTTTTCTGTATTTCGCGTGTTGGGATTTTTAAAGTTTTCCCGGCGCGGATATTGTTTGAACGCAAGCCGTTCGCTTTTTTAATTGCGGCAACCGAGACATTGTATTTATCAGCAATTATCGAAATCGCTTCACCGCTTTTGATTTTGTGGCTGATTTTTTTCGGAACATCTGATTCGAGTACGATTGTTTTTTTTGCGACTGCCACGTCAAAGCTATTACGGTTTTGTGGCGTAACAATTTTTATGGTGTTGAAATCGTTTGCGGCTTCTTTCGTATTCAGTTCAATTGCGAAATCGTCTGATTTTGTTGAAAGCGCAATGCCGCTTAACCCAACAAGGCTTCCATTTGGAACTGAGACATTTCGATGGTTTTGCCAGTTTTGATTGGATGAAAAACGAATATCCCAAGAGCCGTTCGTGCGTGCAAGGCTGTGCGGAAAAATGAGCCCGCGGCCGCCATTCCCAAAAACAGCCTGAAGGTTTTTACGGATTTTATTCGTGTGAAGATCGGCCTGAATGTGCGAATCTCCAATGTGTACAATGTTTACTTTTTTTGCCGGAAATACATTTCCGGAATTTTCCAGATCGTATAATTTCTGGTAAAATGAAACTATTGCTTTGTTATTCTGGATTCCGTTTTCGGGAATGAAAACCGGAATTGTATCGAGTACCGCGATTGTATCCGTTTCAACGGC
>CAZSDN010000005.1:19246-48150 GCA_964605595.1 uncultured Flavobacterium sp.
GTGCAAAATTCAGCATCGGCAACAATACAAACAAATATATAATTCGGATTTTACTCATCATTTTCTTTTGAGTTTGGAATTATACTATCGGTTGTAATTGTTTCTTTTGCAGAAGCGATTTTGTTTTTGCGTAAGATTTTATATTGTTCATAACCTTGGCCGAGCTGGTCGTAAAGCATTTTCGCCACTTTTTTCGCACCACGGAAATTAAAATGCGTATAATCTTTGTTGGCCATTGCAGGTTCTTCTTCGGTCCATTTTGTGATTGAACCGTCGCCACCCATTAATGTAAATAAGTTTACGAAACCTGATTTTGTTTTTATCGCATAGCGCTTTTGAGAATTTGTCAGCGGAACGACAGCCGAATCGGTTTTCATTTCCAGATCGTATTTCGTGGCTTTATCAGCAGTTGAAACAACCAGAATTGAAACTCCGGGAAAGCATTCCTTCAGACGATTTACAGTTCGTGTCATGCTTTTGTCGTACCAGGAATAATCTTTGGTTCCGTAGTTCAAAACGTTGGTTCCGTAATGCAGAACGATCAAATCATAATCCAGTTTCTCCTGAAACGCTTTCATCAACTGAATATTAAAATTCGAAATTGGGATTCCGGAGTTTCCGCGTTGTGAGAAATTATCAACATGAACGCCTTTTCCATCGTCGAAATTAAATCCGTAAACCGGAATCGAATCGGCTTTTACAAAATCGGTTTTGATACTTTGCAAACTTCCTTGTTTTAACGTAAGCGTATTGAGCAGGTTGTTTGGCGCAAGCTTTTTATAAACCGTATCCTTACCTATTATATATTGTATTTGCCCGCTTTTGTTTTTTGAACTTCCGTAGAAAAGTGTCGGGTTATCCAATGTTGAAAGAAAACGCTTGGTACTTGCTTTGTATTTTACCCATGTTGAATTGACCGAATCTTTTGTGAAAAATACATGCCCGTTTATCCCGAAAGGGCGGATTGGCCGTTTCACATTTAAGTACGATTGCATCTTCCAGTTTCCTGAATATTGATGCGTAATTGAGCTTCTTGAAGCTGCTGATTCGGAAGTTATGGCTACAAAACCAACGCCGTTGCCACCGAATCTTTCCTGAAAAAAAGAGCGAAAATCCTGGACAATCATATCGCCATCGGTCATGGAATCGCCAAAATACGCAATACGGACATTTCCGTTCTTATGGGTTTCGAGCTGGTACAGTTTTTCGTAAAACGGGATAAGGTATTGATTTCCTTTGTATTCGCTATAGGATTCTTCTGGAAAAATTACGCCGTTTGTTTCGGAATAAACGATTGGCTGGTTCGCAAGCGTATCGCCAATTCCGGACAGATTGCCGTTTTTTCCGGCTTCGAACGCATCGATCAACATACTGTCGACGAGGATGTTTTTTGTGGTTCCGGCTTTTTCAGAAAAGATTTTCTTCGGCAAATATTTTTTTACCACCACAAAAAAAACGGCGGATAAAAGCAATATCAGGAACGACTGAAAAAAATAGGACTTAGAATTTTCCACAGCTTACGGCAAATTACATTCTTTCGGGAACTTCAATACCTAACAACGAAAATGCGGAAGCGATCGTATCAGCGACTTTTTTTGATAATTGAATCCGGAAAATTTTCTCGTCTTCAACATCGGAAACCAGGACAGGAACCGCCTGATAAAACGAATTGTATTCTTTTACCAAATCATAGATATAATTCGCGATTAATGCCGGACTATGGTTTTCGGCAGCATTTTGGATAATTTCGGGATAAAGTTCCAACTGTTTTACAAGTTCTTTTTCCTTTTCATGCAACTGCAGGTTTTCGATTTTAGATGAAAAATCAAAACCGGCTTTACGAATCAAAGACTGAATCCTTGCGTAAGTATATTGAATAAACGGCCCGGTATTTCCTGCAAAATCAACCGATTCTTTTGGATCGAAAAGGATACGTTTTTTGGGATCTACCTTTAATATATAGTATTTGAGCGCGCCAAGGCCGATGACTTTGTATAATCTTTCTTTTTCACTATCGGAATATCCGTCCAGTTTCCCGAGTTCTTCAGAGATTTTTTGAGCGGTTTCGGTCATTTCAAACATCAAATCATCCGCGTCGACCACAGTTCCTTCGCGCGATTTCATTTTTCCGGAAGGAAGATCGACCATTCCGTAAGACAAATGATAGAGGCTTTCGGCCCATTCGAAACCAAGTTTTTTCAGGATCAGAAACAAAACCTTGAAATGATAATCCTGTTCGTTTCCGACGGTATAAACCATTCCGCCCACATCGGGAAAATCTTTTACGCGCTGGATTGCGGTTCCGATATCCTGAGTCATGTAAACGGCAGTTCCGTCTGACCGAAGCACAATTTTCCGGTCAAGCCCGTCTTCTGTCAGATCAATCCAAACCGAACCATCGGGATCTTTTTCGAAAATCCCTTTTTCAAGTCCGAATTGCACAACTTCCTTACCCAATAAATAGGTATTGCTTTCATAATAATAGGAATCGAAATCGACTCCGAGGTTTTTATATGTTTGAGCAAAACCGTCATAAACCCATTGGTTCATCTTTTTCCAGAGTTCGATAACTTCTGGTTTTCCTGCTTCCCAGTCGAGGAGCATTTGCTGGGCTTCAATAATAATCGGAGCTTGCTTTTTTGCTTCTTCTTCGGTTTTGCCTTGAGCAATTAAATCGCTAATCTGGCTTTTGTATTCTTTATCGAATTCGACGTAATATTTTCCGACGAGTTTATCGCCTTTCAAATCAGAACTTTGAGGAGTTTCGGCATTACCGAATTTTTCCCAGGCCAGCATTGATTTACAAATGTGGATTCCGCGGTCGTTGATGATTTGCGTTTTATAGACTTTTTTTCCGGAAGCTTTCAGGATTTCGGCAACGGAAAAACCCAGAAGATTATTACGCACGTGGCCAAGATGCAAAGGCTTGTTTGTATTTGGCGAAGAATATTCGACCATAACTGCTTTTTCTTCAGGATTTGACGCAACGAAACCGTAGTTTTCGTCATCTAAAATCTGATTAAAGAAGTTACTATAATAGGTATCGGAAATTACGATGTTCAAAAAGCCGGAAACGACGTTGAATTTGCTTACTATTTCAACGTTTTCAACCAGATGTTCTCCGATTTTGTTTCCGAGTTCGGACGGATTGCTTTTAATCTGCTTCAGCAAAGGAAAAAGCACCATTGTAATGTCGCCTTCAAAATCCCTTCGCGTAGCTTGAAATTCGATTTTATCAATAGAAATACCGAACAAAGCCTGTATCGTTTTTTGAATTTCGGGAGTAAGGATTTTAATAAGTGACATGTCTTAAAATTTAGAAGCGCAAAGATAAATCTAATTCCGAAAAGGCAGCATAAAAGAATAAGAAAATACCTTGTGAACCCTTTAAAATGTTAAAAAAAATAGGGTGATGTAGTGTTTTTAACCAGACTTTGTATTGAAGTTAACATCATTTTAGCAAAATTTTAAATTTATTATAAAATAATTATTATGTTTGTTACCTTAAAATAATTTTGAATGTTATGAAAAAAACCTTTGTTTTCCTACTGTTGCTGGCTTCTTTTTCTAGTTTTTCGCAAGCTGTAACAATAGATCCGACTTATACGCCAGACCAGTTGATTAACAGCGTTTTAATTAATTCACCCTGTGTTGCAGGTACAAATATAACTGTTAGTACCGGTAGTAATTTTGGTTCAACAAACGGTATAGGATATTTTGAAAACTTTAATCCGAATTTTCCTTTTGAGAGAGGAATCGTGCTTACTACAGGTGATGTTACAAAAGTCCCAAGTCCGAATACTACTATTCTTAGCGACGGTACAACAGCGTGGGGAGGCGATGCAGATTTGGAAGCGGTTTTGCTTTCACAATCAGGAATTACTTTTAATTCAATAAACGCATCTTATATAGCGTTTGATTTTGTTCCTTCAAGTGCGAGTGTTTCATTTGATTTTATTTTTGCATCTGAAGAATATGGTACTTCTCAATGTAATTTCTCGGATGCCTTTGCATTCCTTGTAAAAAATATGACAACTAACGGGCCAAATACAAACATTGCTGTAATTCCAGGGACAGATATTCCTATTTCGGTTGCAACTATTCGTGATAATTTATATAATGACAATTGTCCTTCTGTTAACCCTTCTTATTTTGGAAGCTTTAACGGTAGCGGATTTGGTCCTGCTATTAATTTTAACGGACAGACAAAAAAAATGACGGCTACGGCAATCGGGTTAATTGTTGGAAATACATACAGGATTAAAATTGTTATTGCAGATGGGCAAGGAAATGTTGGTTATGATTCTGCTATATTCCTAAACGCCAACAGTTTCAATATAAACCCGGATGTTTTAGGTGCAGATGCTGCATTTTGTATTGGAGCAACACTACCTATCCTACAACCAACTCCTGCTTTGTTGCCAGGAACGACTTATGTATGGAAAAGAAACAACGTAGTCCTTGCCGGGCAAACTTCATCTACACTCAATCTTAATACAGTTACGCCTGCACCTGCAGTGGGAGATAATATTTATAGCCTCACATATACGGAGCCGGGCTGTTCAGCACTTACTGATGAAGTCACAATAAAGATACATCCTCCGATTAATGCTTTGGCCGTGGTACCTAATCTTTTGGTATGTAACACCAGCGCTCCTACATATGCATTCGATTTGAGTAAAAATACTACGCGTATTATGACAGGCCAGCCGGCAAACATACAAGTGTCATACTATGCTTCTAATGCTGAAGCAATAGACGGAACTACCGGGCAATTACCAATTTCTTATACAATACCTGTTGCTGACAGCGGCAAAACAATTTATACCCGAATTACAAACCCGGTCACGAACTGTTACGAAATACGTACATTTCAATTAATTGTAATCCCGCAACCTGTTATTACTGCAATGCCGGCAAGTATGACGCTTTGCGCACGTGCCTTAGGAGATTTACGCGCTACCTTTAATTTTACAACTGCATTGGCAGATGTCCTTGGAGCACAAAATCCGGATTATGTCAGGATAACATTTCATACTTCTCAAGCTAACGCAACAAACAATGCAGGTTTGATAAACCTAAACAATGCTAATACATCGTTACAACAAAACCGAAACGTATGGATTCGTGTATCAAATCCATCAGACCCTACTTGTTTCACGATATCAAGTACATTTTTCCAGCTTATAATAACGCCGCTTCCTCAGGTAGATATTTACCCGGATATAGTTGTATGTACGTCTTATGAATTACCTGCAATGACATATCCTACCGCCACATATCATACAGCAAACAATGGAGGTGGAACAGTCCGTCCTGTTGGTTATGTGGTAACTACTACAAGTACTATTTATGTCCATAATGCAGCTGGTGATTGTAAGGCTAATGATTCATTCAGAATTACGATTGCTAATTTACCTGCTATTGCTCCTGCGAGCGGTTCACACTGTATACAATATTCATTGCCTTCACTTCCTTATGGAAAATACTTTAAACTATCTGGCGGGCCTTTAGTTGCTGGTCAGGAGGAATATCCGGCAGGCCACGTTATAAATACGGCCGGGCTTAACCAGATTTTTGTTTGGTTTGAAGACACAATAACAATACCTAACTGCACAAGAGAAACTGATTTTACAATAGACATCATTCCTTTTGAACCACTAGTTGCTTCTAATCCTGCATTTGAGAATAAATTTACCTGTAATCCCGGCGAATATCTAATTCCTGCGCCTCCGGCTGGTGTTACATTCTATTCTGGTACTAACAAACAGTTCCCAATCCTTACGGCAGGGACTCCGGTTATGGCTACGCAAACAATTTATGCTTATAAGGAATCTGGAACTACTCCAACCAATTGTACTTCTGAAGTTCCATTTACTGTTTTTGTAGGCATTGCCAACATATCTCCTCCTACTGATGTGAATTCATGTACTGCTTATGCTTTACCTCCATTGACAGTAGGGGAATATAGAACCGCAGCAGGCGGTGGCGGGTCTTTAATACCGGTTGGGACAGTTTTTAGCGCTCCATCGACACAAATATTCTTTTATGTTCCGGGCCAAAGCTGTACCAACAACTTAAGTTTCAACGTGAATGTAAGCTTAACTCCACTTCCTCCCATGCCGGATGTTGGGCCGGTGTGCGATGTATATTATTTACCAGCCGTTGCCCATGCAGGAGATTATTTTACAGGGCCAGGTGGTACCGGTGTAAAAAGAAGCGTGGGTTATCCGATAACTTCTACACAAACTATCTATTTTTATGATAAAGCCCCAACAGGACCATGTTTTGTAGAAGAAGACATTCTAATTACTGTACATCCTTCACCTCCTATTGACGCAAGGCCATTAGAAGTTATTAAGTGTAATGAAATTTATCATCTTGACCCATTAACAAATGGACATTATTACGCACTTCCTGGAGGCCCTACAGTGGCAGATCAGGTACTCCTCGATAATACAAACATAACTGAGGACAAGACAATTTGGGTTTATTCAGGATCTACCAATCCATTAAACACTTGTTTCCAAGAATATAGTATTGATGTATTCATTGTAAATACGGTTGTTAATGAAGTTCCTGATGTTTTCGCTTGTGATACTTATAATTTGCCAGCAATTGTTGGGCCTGGTGATTATTATACACAACCTGGTGGACCTCACGGTACGGGAGTTTTAGTTCCGGTTGGGTCGCCGGTAACTACAACCTCAACTTTTTATATCTATGCCGAAAATACCTCACGTGTTGCCTGTAGCGATGAAAAAGATGTTATAGTAACAATTTACAACACACCGGTTGTAGCACCAATCGCATCGGTAACAGAGTGTGATTCTTACAATCTTCCTGCATTGGTTGCTCCGGCCACCAGATATTTTACATTGCCTGGCGGGCCAGCCGGTGGCGGTGTGGAAAAATTTGCAGGTGATCCTATTACGACAACGCAGACTGTTTATGCTTATGCAGAATCGGGAACATTGGCAACACAAATTTGTTTTGACGAAGAGCCATTGTCTATAACAATCAATAATACTCCGGTAATTGCGGCGTATGCTCCGGTATTTGCATGTGACACTTATTTATTGCCTGCTTATACTGCCCCTGTAACTAATTATTTTACTGCTAATGATGGAACCGGTACAGAAATGTTTCCAAGTGATCCGATAACTGTATCAACTACAATATATGGTTATGCAGAAACAGGAACATTACCCAACTGTTCGAAATTTGAACCAATCAACATTACAATCTATACTACTCCAACAGTAGCACCTATAGCATCGGTAACAGAGTGTGATTTGTACAATCTCCCTGCATTGATTGCTCCTGCAACTAGATATTTTACATTACCTGGCGGGCCAGCCGGTGGCGGTGTGGAAAAATTTGCAGGTGATCCTATTACGACAACGCAGACTGTTTATGCTTATGCAGAATCGGGAACATTGGCAACACAAATTTGTTTTGACGAAGAACCGTTGTCTATAACGATTAATAATACTCCGGTAATTGCGGCGTATGCTCCGGTATTTGCATGTGATACTTATTTGTTGCCTGCTTATACTGCCCCTGTAACTAATTATTTTACTGCTAATGACGGAACCGGTACAGAAATGTTCCCAGGTGATCCGATAACTGTATCAACCACAATTTATGGTTATGCAGAAACAGGGACAACACCGAATTGTTCGAAATTCGAACCAATCAACATTACAATAACTACTACACCGGTATTTGTCCCATCTGAAGTAGCTGATGTAAATGTATGCGATTCTTATACTTTACCTGCTTTATCAACTCCTGGTTCAAATTATTATACCGGCCCGAATGGAACAGGCACAATAATTCCGGCAACTACGGTTTTTACAACCAATCAGTTGATATACGCATATGCCGTTAACGGAACCAGCCCTAATGAATGCGTTGCAAATGAAGATATCGTAATCAATATCTTCAACGTGGAAGAACCAACCGATGTAATTAACTGTGGGCCTTATACATTACCTGCATTACTTTCTGGTGCACAATATTATTCTTCACCTAACGGCGTGAGTCCAATTTCTGTAGTAACTGCTTCTCAAATTGTGTATGTATTTGCTACAGCTCCATTTAGTGGCTGTACAGATCAAAGCCAATTTAACGTTACGATAAATGCGAATGCGGTTGCAAACCCGGTTCCGGCTTCGCTTACTACAGTATGTGACAATGATGCTAATCCTGACGACCAAGTAACTCCATTTGATTTGGACAGCTTAACAGCTACGGTACTTGGAACACAAAATCCGGCATTTTATACAGTAGCTTACTATCCGTCACTTGGCGATGCTGTAATGTCATCCAATCAAATTGTAACTGATGGAGGAACCAATACAGATACCAGTTTAAGTGAAGTATATGTAAAAGTTTCGAACGGAACTTCTGCAAGCTGTGAAGATATCATGCGTATAACCATAACTGTTATTCCAAAACCTCATATTGACAATGGCCTTAGCGGTATTATCTGTACAGATAGCGAAACCGGCACTGTAACCCGTCCAGTAATTGTAAGTGGATATAGTTCTTCATTCTATACTTTTGAATGGACTGATTCAGCGGGTAATGTAGTAAGCAACGCTCCTAACTTTGTACCAAGCGCTACCGGCACATATTCATTAGTGGTTAAAGCAATCGGAGTAAGTAATTGTGAATCTAATCCAATTACGGTTACAGTAACTGAATCGGCAAAACCGGCTTCAGTTACCTATGAAACTTCCAACTGGTTTACAGATAATCAGACCATTACGGTAACGGCAGTGCCTTATCTTGGCGATGGATCAAATTTCCGATATTCACTTGACGGGCAAACGCCACAAGTAAGTAATATCTTTACAAATGTTAAATCCGGACCTCATGAAATTGTCGTAATTGATATTAATGGTTGTGGCGAAACCCCGGTTCCAATTCCGGTACAATTGGTCAACAGCCCTAAATTCTTCTCACCAAACGGTGACGGTATAAATGATTACTGGAAAATTTCGGGATTGGAAAACCAACCAAATGCCAAGCTCTACATTTTTGACCGCTACGGAAAACTGCTGACCCAGGTTTTTGTAAACAGCGGAAGCGGTTGGGACGGAACAATTAACGGACAGCCATTACCTGGAAATGATTACTGGTTTACTGTAACTTATGAAGAAGGCGGAGTTCCGAAAGAGTTTAAATCTCACTTTGCTTTAATAAGATAAAGCATTTTATAAATATCTAAGGCTTCCGTAATGGAAGCCTTTTTTTGTTAAAATCAAAAATTAAATACAAAAACATGTAACAATAAAATTCGGATTTAGTCTACTTACAAAAATTAACCTAATTAACAATCAATCAAAAATCGAACAATGAAATACAACATGTTCTTAATCGTATTTTTATTATCTGCGATTTCGTTTGCTCAAAATTCCGGAAGCATTTCCGGGAAAGTGACAGACAAAAACACAAATGCACCAATCTCCTACGCCACAATTGTTATCAAAAGTGACGAAAAAATCATCACTGGCGGCATAACCGACGACAAGGGTATTTTCGAAATAAAATCCCTCGAATTAAAAAACTATTCCGTCGAGGTACAATTCATCGGATACAAGACTTTCATTACTGAAGCAAAATTATCTCTAGATCAAAAATCTGTTTCTTTTAACCAAATTTCATTAGAAGAAGAAAGCACGCAGCTTGAAGACGTAACAGTCATTGCCGAGCGTTCTACAGTCGAGCAAAAAATAGATCGCCGGGTCATTAATGTCGGAAGAGATTTAACAACCGCCGGAGCAACCGCTTCTGATATCATGGGAAATATTCCTTCGGTAAATGTCGATCAGGACGGCAGGATTTCTTTGCGCGGAAATGAAAATGTAAGAATCCTCATTGACGGCAGGCCAACAAATATAGATGCCGCAACTTTACTTAAACAAATTCCTTCGACCTCTATTAAAAAGATTGAGCTGATTACAAATCCGAGTGCAAAATACAATCCGGAAGGAATGTCCGGAATCATTAATATCGTACTCCACAAAAACTCAAACAATGGTTTCAACGCAAGTGTAAATACGGGAGCAACATTTGCCAACACTCCAAAACTAAACAGTTCTATCGACATGAACTACCGTGAAGGGAAAGTAAATTTCTTCGGGACTTACGGAAATAATTTCGGCTACCAGTTCAGCGAAGGTGAAGTGATGCGTATTGATGAAGGCTCGCAACAGCTTTTTAATAACAAAAACGACAATAAATCACATCTTTTCAAATTTGGGATGGATTTTTACATCAATGACCGAAATACAATTTCTGTTTACACAAACCAAAATATCTTTACGGGAAAAAGCGAATCACATTCTGCAAACCTGTTTCCTGATGCTTCAGACAGTTTCTTTTCTGATGACCGTAATTTCAACGACAACAAAACCGGCTCATACAACTTAGCCTACAAACATCTTTTTACGAAAGAAGGCCATACATTAGACATTGAAACAAACTATTCAAAAACAACGACCGATCAGGAAATCATTTATGGCCCGTCGGGAAACACACCGATAGTTCCCTATATGGATTGGAAAAAACAAAACAGGGCACTTACAACCCTGAATGTTGACTACATAAATCCATTAACCGAAAAATCAACATTAGAGCTTGGCGCCGAAACACGGCTGATAAGAACTGACAACAACTTTGAAACAACGGGCGTTTTAATCAATCAGGCCGATTACATTTATGACCAGGATATCTTTTCGGCGTATGCAACTTTTGGCCAGAAGTTTAAAAAATTCAGCTATCAGCTGGGCGCACGTTTTGAAAGCTATAAAGTGACTGCTATCTTAAATGGGAATACCGCTTATAAAGATGATTATTTTACCCTATATCCATCAGCTTATTTAACCTACTCGATCAACGATAAAAATAGCCTGCAACTGAGCTATAGCCGCCGCGTTGACCGTCCGAGCCTTGAGCAGTCATCACCGCTTCCTGAATTCAGCACGCAGCGTTTGATTTCTATCGGAAATCCTGAACTTGACCCGCAGTTTACCAATTCTATGGAACTGAACTATACGAAAATGTTTACAAAAGGATCGTTTTCAACAGGTGTTTTCTACCGGATCATCAACGACGAGATTAACCGTATCCTAACGCCAAATCCCGAAAATACTGATAACCAGATCATGACTTTTGACAATTTCGATAACAATACCGCTTTCGGTTTCGAAGTTTCCACAAATTATAAAATCAAATCATGGTGGGACATTCAGCCGGCTATCGATTTCTCAAGCATCAATCAGCAAGGATATGTTTCTATAGAAAGTACCACAACTCCGGGAACTTTTGACCTTGTAAACAAAAAAATCACGGCCAATGCATTCAACGCAAGGATGAACAGTAATTTCAAAGCTACAAAACGCTTAAGTTTTCTATTGTTCGGATTTTACAGAAGCGGTGTTGACGGAATCCAATTTGAGAGAAAAGACATGTATAAAATTGATGCCGGGGCCAGGTACAGCCTTTTCCAGAATAAAGCAAGTTTAAGCATCCGTGCAAATGATATTTTTGAAACGATGCGATTTGGTTTCGACGGTTCAAACCCATATCCGCAAAGAGGTGAATTCCGTTGGGAAAGCCAATCGGTTTTTGTAAACTTCAATTACCGTTTCGGAGCAGGAAAAAACAGGGCATTACAGCGTAAAATGCGCGACGACAATACAAAACAAAACAGCGGAGGCATGTTTTAGAGATTAAATTATTGGTTTAGTTTAGATTTAGTTAAGGAAAAACCCCGGGACGTTATGTTCCGGGGTTTTTAAATTTAGGAAAAATGTGGATCTCTGCGTTTGGCTTTACAGCTTTGTACAATTCATCTATTTCAGGATTTGTAACGGCAATACAACCCGCAGTCCAGTCTTTCCAGCGATGCAGTTTTGAAATATATCCGCACCCATTTCTCAAACCATGTATTTTGATAGCGCTGCCGGGCGGTTTTCCTATTTTTTCAGCATTTTCAATATCTTTTGCGTTCGGATAAGACACTCCCAAATTCTTATGGTAGCTGCTGTTTGGATTCCGGTCATTGATTATATAAATGCCTTCCGGAGTTTTGCAATCGCCCTCAAATTCTTTATGCCCGACCGGATTTTTACCAAGTGAAACCGTATAAATCTTAAGCAATGTTTCACCTGAAAAAACAAGCATTTTACGTTTGCTTTTATAAACTTCGATTTTGTCGATTTGGCTTCGTTCAGGCAATTTATTTTCCGGATAAACCAGATAAATAACCAATCCAATAGCGATGATTCCAAAAATCCAAAGCATTTTTTCGTTTCATTTTACCATTTTATAATGGCGCTTCCCCAAGTAAATCCACTGCCAAAAGCAGCCAGTACAACCGTATCGCCAGATTTGATTTTGCCTTGTTCCCAGGCTTCAGTCAATGCAATCGGGATAGAAGCCGCAGTAGTATTCCCATACCTTTGGATATTATTGTAAACCTGATCGTCTGCCAGCCTGAATTTCTGCTGGATAAATTGTGAAATCCTTAAATTCGCCTGGTGCGGAATCAGCATATCAATATCCGAAACCTGAAGATTATTCTTCTGCAAACCTTCATTGATTACTTCAGCAAAACGCACGACTGCATTTTTGAATACAAATTGCCCGTTCATATAGGGAAGGTAACTTTCGTCATCGGGATTATTATCTGCAATAATATCGGTTACCCATCGCCCGCCCATTCCCGGAGCTTTTACGATGAGTTCTTCGGCATGGATTCCTTCCGAATGCAAATGCGTGGAAAGGATTCCTTTGGTTGTATCTTCTTCACGGCTCAAAACTGCCGCGCCTGCCCCATCCCCAAAAATTACCGAAACGCCACGGCCGCGCGAAGTCATGTCTAAACCAAGCGAATGTACTTCCGAACCAATAACCAGAATATTTTTATACATTCCGGTTTTGATATACTGATCGGCGATTGAGATCGCATAAACAAATCCGGAACATTGGTTTCTTACATCGAGCGCACCAACGGTTTTTAAACCCAAATCCCTTTGCACCAAAACTCCGGGCCCGGGAAAATAATAATCCGGACTTAACGTTGCAAAAATGATAAAGTCAATGTCGTCATTTGAAACTCCTGAACGCTCAATGGCAATTTTTGCCGCTTTGACGCCCATTGAAGTTGTGGTGTCTTCTCCTTTTATGATGTGGCGCCTTTCCTGAATCCCGGTGCGTTCCTGAATCCATTCGTCGTTTGTATCGATAATTTTTGAAAGGTCGTCATTTGTTACAACATTGTCAGGCACATAATAGCCTAAACCTGATATTTTCGAATTATACATTCTTATTTTTTTAAGTTTTAATAAAAAGTAAAGGTAAATATAACGATTTTTACCAATTAGGCTATTTTGCCTCTAAGAGATTTATTTAACATTATAAGATGTAACATCTTACAGAAAGGGCTGACCAACATTCAAAACCAAATAACTTAAAAATATGAAAATAAAACTTTCCCTTTTTTCGTTTTTGCTGATCGGAATCTGCGCATTCGCTCAGGAAAACCTGACTTATCAGAAACCTTCCAAAGAAATCCTTGACCTTGCCGATTATGAACGCGCTCCATCTGTTTCAATGGATACAAAAAAGGAGTACATGCTCCTCACCTACCGCAATACCTATAAATCACTTGATGACCTGAACCAGGAAGAACTTCGCCTGGGCGGACTTCGTATCAATCCTATCACCAATATTTCCAGTACCGTCACTTATATAAATAACCTTAAAGTCCGAAAGATTTCAGGCAAAGACGAGATCCAGGTTTCCGGGCTTCCGCAAAATCCGAAAATTGCAAATATAAGCTGGTCACCAAACGAAAAGAAAATCGCTTTTTCGCACACAACTTCATCTGGTGTTGAACTCTGGATTTTGGATATCGTATCCGCAAAAGCAACCAAATTAACCGATGCTACAACCAATGCAAACCTTGGAAGACCTTTTAATTGGTATAAAGACAGCGAAAATCTTTTGGTAAAAATGCTGCCAAAAAACCGTGCGGCACTCATTGACCCTAAAAAAGATTTGCCAACCGGGCCAACGATTTCAAACACTGACGGTTCCAAATCACAAAACAGGACGTATCAGGATTTATTAAAGAACAAAACCGACGAAACCAATTTTGAAAATATCGTAACTTCAGAATTATACAAAATAAACCTGAATGGTAACGCAACTTTAATCATGGAAGCCGACATGTATGCCGGTGAAAGTTTCTCCCCTGACGGAAATTACCTGATGCTTTCTACCATCCAAAAGCCATTTTCATACATCGTTCCTCTTAACCGTTTCCCCTCCAAAGCCGTTGTGTACGACATGAACGGAAAAGCTGTAAAAACAGTAAACGAAATTCCCTTGAACGAAATCATGCCAAAAGGTTTTATGGCGGTCAGGAAAGGCAAAAGAAGCATGGGATGGCGCAACGATCTTCCGGCTACATTATATTATGTAGAAGCGCTTGACGGTGGCGATCCCGCAAATAAGGTAGATTTCCGAGACGAGCTTTTTCTGTGGAATGCGCCTTTTGACGCAAATGCTGTTTCACTTGCAAAAATCCCGCAACGTTTTGGCGGCCTAATCTGGGGAAATGCAACAACAGCCATAATTACCGATGAATGGTACGACACGCGCAATGAAAAGACCTATCTAATTAATCCATCAAATCCTACAGCAGGATTGAAAACAATCAGCGACAGGAATTCACAGGACATTTATTCAGATCCCGGCGCTTTTGAAACGGTAAAAAACCAATATGGACGCTACGTTTTG
Organism: uncultured Flavobacterium sp.; assembly: GCA_964605595.1. Classification (GTDB taxonomy): domain Bacteria; phylum Bacteroidota; class Bacteroidia; order Flavobacteriales; family Flavobacteriaceae; genus Flavobacterium. The sequence goes on from CAZSDN010000005.1 coordinate 34,067, forward strand.
GCAATTGAAAATGACAATACATATTTAATCGGAAACGGTTACACAAAAGACGGACAATTTCCTTTTATTGATGAATTTAATTTGAAAACATTAAAAACAAAACGCCTTTACACATCAACATATAAAGACAAAAAAGAAGACCTGCTTTCTATCGAAGATTTCAAAAAAGGTGATGTTTTAGTACAGATACAATCAAAAACCGATTATCCGAATTATTATTTCAGGAACATCAAAAAGAAAAATTCACTGACACAAATCACGGCTTTTAAAAATCCTTTTGAAAGTATTAAAAATGTGTATAAAGAAGTAATCAAATACAAGCGCAAAGACGGTGTTGAGCTTTCGGGAACGCTTTATCTTCCGGCGAGCTACGACCGAAATGCCAAGAAAGAAAAACTTCCGTTACTGATCTGGGCGTATCCGACAGAATTTAAAGATAAGAACAGTGCCGGACAAACATCACAAAACCCGAATGAATTCACTTTCCCTTATTATGGTTCATTCGTATATTGGGCAGCCAAAGGTTATGCCGTACTTGATGACGCTTCATTTCCGATAATTGGTGAAGGCACAACCGAGCCAAATGACACTTTTATCCAGCAATTGGTTGATAACGGTGAAGCGGCAATTAAAGCTATTGACGATTTAGGCTATATCAATCCGAAGAAAGTTGCCGTTGGCGGACATTCTTATGGCGCTTTCATGACAGCAAATTTGTTGTCGCATTCAAATCTTTTTGCATGCGGAATTGCGCGTAGCGGCGCATACAACAGGACTTTAACTCCATTTGGTTTTCAAAGCGAACAGCGAAATTACTGGGAAGTCCCTGAAATTTACAATACGATGTCGCCTTTTATGAATGCCGAAAAAATGAAAACACCATTGCTTTTGGTTCACGGTGAAGCCGATAACAATCCGGGGACATTTACGCTTCAAACCGAGCGTTATTTCCAGGCATTGAAAGGTTTGGGTGCACCGGCCAGAATGGTTATCCTTCCAAAAGAAAGCCATGGCTATGCTGCCAAAGAAAATATCCTGCACCTACTTTGGGAACAAGACCAGTTTTTGGAAAAGCATCTGAAGAATTAAATTTTGAATTAGTTAGTTGAAATTTTTCGATTTCAGAATAGAAAAACCCGGTAAATGCCGGGTTTTTATTTTATATAAATCTGAAAAGGAAATTACAAACGAATATTTATGACATCTTTATCTGCTGTCAGGAAAACCGTTTCGTTCAGCGGGATTTCAAACGGATTTTCAAAGAATATTACTTTCTTTTCAAAAACCGCTTTTATAAGATAATTGCTTCCCTTAAAATAACATTGTTTGACCGTTGCTTCTAAACCAGAAATATCGGCCAGGTACAATTCATGCGCATAAAGCAAAATCGTATTGTCAGAAAACTCGTGCGTAACAAGCGCTGAAACCTTAATTTCATTAACCTCACCAAAAAGCGAAGCGGTATACCTGCTTTCAGGTTTCAGGAAAACCTCTTTTGAATTGCCTTGCCGGACAATTTTACCCGATTTCATCACAATCGTTTCATCCGAAAAGGAAAGCGCGTCAATACTATCGTGCGAAGCGATGATACAAGTAATTCCTTTATGTTTCAGGTAAGCAAAAAGGTTTCTGCGTAAAGCGCCTTTACGGAAACTGTCAATATTGCTGAAAGGTTCGTCCAGAAGCAAAACTTCGGGCTCAAGCGCTAAAACCCTTGCCAGCGCCACCCGTTGCTGTTGCCCGCCGCTAAGATATTTTGCTTTGGTTTTTGCAAAAGAAGCCATTTCTACCATTTCAAGCAATTCATTTACGCGTTCTGCTTTTTCTTCCGGATACATATTCGAAAGGAATTTCCCGACATTTTCTTCCACGGAAGTGTATGGCATAAGATCGAAATCCTGCGCAAGGTATTTCATTTCAGGCATTCCGGGAACAAGATGGAATTTTGGCCCGAGAACCTGGTTTTCATTCCAGAAAATTTTCCCTTCATCCAAATCATATAAGCCATAAATCAGTTTCAGGAGCGTACTTTTTCCGCAGCCGCTTTCGCCAATGATTGAAAGATTCCGGCCTTTTTGTAAAGAAAAGCTTATCTCATTGATGACAGTTTGTGTTTCGTATGCGAAAGAAATAGTGTCTGTTTTTAACATGGTAAAAAGTATCGGACTGCAAAAATATCGGATAAAATCCATTTTGATTAGCCCTTTCATAAATTATTATAAACAATAAGAGCGGCATTTCGGGATGAGATGCCGCTCTTATCTACCTAACCAATAAATAAACAAGAATGTCTGTTAAGACAATTTATAGCCGTTTGTAAATTATTGTTTTACTTCTTTCTGAGCATCCTGTACCATTTTTTCATTCGCAGTAATTGCGAACTCTACACGGCGGTTTTCGCTTCTTCCTGCTACAGTTTCGTTAGAAGCAATAGGATCAGCCGAACCCATTCCTGTTGTTTTAAATCGTGCAGAGCTGATTCCTTTTGAAACCAGGTAATTTTTTACCGAAGCCGCTCTTTGCTCAGACAAAGGCTGATTGATCGCATCAGAACCAGTACTGTCAGTATATCCGTAGATTACGATATCTGTGTCGGCATACTCATTGAAAACAGGAACAAGCTTATCAAGATTTGTTTTTGCAGGAGCTGTTAATGTTGATTTTCCTGTGTCAAAACGAACCGCATTTTCTTTAAGCGTTAGTTTGATTCCTTCTCCGACCCTTTCTACTTCAGCACCCGGAATCGCGTTATCGATTTCACGTGCCTGTTTGTCCATTTTGTTTCCGATGACACCGCCAACGGTTCCGCCAACAACCCCGCCAATGATCGCTCCAAGAGCGCCTTTTCCGCCTTTGCCAGCGTTGTTTCCAATGATTCCGCCGATAACGGCTCCACCGGCAGCTCCAATTCCGACGCCTTTTTGTGTGTTGTTTGTATTCTTAACAGCCTCACAGCTTGTCAAAACCGTTCCGGCAATTAATACTAAACTTAATGCGATAGCTTTTATATTTTTCATAATCTTTTATTGTTTGGTTAATCTTTTTGAAATTGATATACAACATTGGTCAGCTTTCCACCAACGTCAATTCTGTCAATAAGTTGGAAAGAACTTTCCGACTGGTTTGAAACGCTTAGTACATAACCGTCCTTTACCTTTTTAGCTTTTTCTCCTGCATTGAGGACTTTCAGCACAAATTGCCCGTCTTTGTTTACAAACCAGGTAATCGGCGAATCAAATGCCGCACAGTTGGATTGTGTCAGCCTCATGTTACCTTTGTTATTGTTTGAGATGAATTTCCAGCGGCTTCCTTCAAAACATTTTGAATCTGCTATCTGGAAAGACATGACGCGGATAACATCTGAACCGGGATAAGAAACAGAAGTCAGCGTCCAGTCGCCTTTAATGTCTCTTTCTACTTTATTGTCAACCTTTGTATTGGTCGCCGAAGTGGATTTACAGGAAACAATTAGCCCTGTAATCACAATTAAAATCATTAATTTTCTCATAGCTTTTGGAATTTTTAGATTACTTGTTACACAAAGATACAACCCTCAGATTTGTTAAAATGGTAAAGAAATATTAAAATTTAACATCCCGCCATTTTGTCACTTTTCATCATATTGGTATTTATTTTGACTAATCGAAGGCAATAATTTAAAACCATACAAACATGACAACAGGAAAAATTAATGTTTCAGTAGAAAACATCTTTCCCTTAATCAAGAAATTTTTATACAGCGACCACGAAATCTTCCTGCGCGAATTGGTTTCAAACGGAACGGACGCAACTTTAAAGCTGAAACACTTAACAAGTATCGGCGAAGCCAAAGTGGAATACGGAAATCCGATTATCGAAATTAAAATCGATAAGGAAAATAAAAAACTCCACATCATTGACCAAGGGCTTGGAATGACAGCCGACGAAGTGGAAAAATACATTAACCAGGTCGCATTTTCCGGAGCCGAAGAGTTTTTGGATAAATACAAGGATTCTGCCAAAGATTCTGGAATTATCGGCCATTTCGGGCTTGGGTTTTATTCAGCTTTCATGGTTGCAGAAAAGGTTGAAATCATTACTAAATCCTACAAAGACGAACCGGCTGCGCATTGGACTTGCGATGGAAGCCCTGAATTTACATTAGTTCCGGCAGATAAAACCGATCGCGGAACTGAAATTATCCTGCATATTGCCGAAGATTCTTTAGAGTTTTTGGAAGAAAGCAAAATCCGTGAACTGTTGAACAAATACAACAAGTTCATGCCGATCCCGATCAAGTTCGGAACCAGAAAGCAACCACTTCCTAAAGCTGAAGATGCTTCCGAAGATGCAAAACCGGAAGAAATTGACGTTGATAATATTATCAACAATCCAAATCCGGCGTGGACAAAACAACCAACTGATTTGAGCGATGATGATTACAAAAACTTCTATCGCGAATTGTATCCGATGCAATTTGAGGAACCATTGTTCCACATTCACCTCAATGTAGATTATCCTTTCAACCTGACAGGAATTCTATATTTCCCGAAGCTTGGCGCGGATATGCAGATCCAAAAGGATAAAATCCAGTTGTACCAGAACCAGGTGTATGTAACTGATAATGTAGAAGGAATCGTGCCAGAATTCCTGACGATGCTGAAAGGCGTGATCGATTCTCCGGACATTCCGCTAAACGTTTCGCGTTCGTACCTTCAGGCGGATGGAAACGTAAAGAAAATCTCAAACTATATTACCCGTAAAGTTGCCGACAAACTAAAATCCTTGTTTACCGAAAACCGCGAGGATTTTGAAAAGAAATGGAACGACATTAAAATTGTTCTTGAATACGGAATGCTTTCTGAATCGAAATTTTATGAAAAAGCCGGCGCATTCGTACTTTATCCAACTGTTGATGACAAGTATTTTACGTTAGACGAAATCAAGGAAAATTTCAAACCAAACCAAACCGATAAAAACGGAAAACTGGTTATCCTTTATGCAGGAAATAAAGACGCACAACACAGTTATATTGCAGCGGCAAAAGATAAAGGCTATGAAGTCTTACTTTTAGATTCGCCAATTATCTCACACCTGATCCAGAAACTTGAAGGCGATAATAGTGATCTGACCTTTGTTCGCGTCGATTCAGACCACATTGATAATCTTATTAAAAAAGAAGAAAATACGATTTCAAAACTTTCGGAAGAAGAAAAAGAAAGTCTCAAAACAGTTGTAGAAACGGTTGTTCCAAAACCTACTTATTCTGTTCAGCTCGAAGCATTAGACAGCAACGCATCGCCGTTTATCATCACGCAACCTGAATTCATGCGCCGTATGAAAGAAATGAGCCAGTCTGGCGGCGGCGGAATGTTCGGAATGGGCAACATGCCGGAAATGTATAATCTTGTCGTGAATACGAATTCAGACCTGGCTTCAAATATCCTGAAAACATCCGATAAGGAAACACAGGAAAGCCTTATAAAACAAGCGCTCGACCTTGCAAAACTTTCACAAAACCTATTAAAAGGAGAAGAACTCACAGCGTTTGTAAAGCGAAGTTTTGAACTGATTAAATAATGTTCTTTTATTGAATTTATAAAACCTGCGGATGATTTCTGCAGGTTTTTTTATGTTATATTTGCGCTTTTAAAAAGGATTTATGAAAAGGATTTTACTGCTTATTTTATTGCTTCCGGTTTTTGGAAATTCCCAAAATATCGAATGGTCGCCAGATTATAAACTTCAATTATCCGATTTTGCTTCGCCGGCCACTGAAATCGGCAGAGACGAAATCGCATTAATTGCTTCGCCACGCATCGAATTCTCATACCAAATGAGTTATGCCGAATTCATGTTTACAAAAAATTTCAATTCAAAAGTCGTTTGCATGTTTACACCGTCATCGGCCGCGATTGTCGCTCCCGACGAAGCTACTGCACAAAAAATTGTAAAATTCGCGCAATATCAATTTGATTTATGCGAATTATATAGCCGTAAATTCCGCAAGAAATTATTTGAATCGAAAGGCACTTTTTCAAATTCCGATTTCTTTAAAATTTCATACGAAGAAATGCAGAATGAAGTTGCCGCGAGAAGCACCGAAGCCGGAAAAATGACCAAACTTGGCATCGACGAACAAAAAACCAAAGAACTTCATGACGAAGTTTTAGCCGAACTGGCAGCTTTTCCTGATTACTGCAAAACCTGTAAGCCGCCTAAAAAGAAAAAATAGCGCAATTTCATTTATGGATTTCCGGAAATCAGGGGACAATTCAAAAGCGAGGTTAAAATGTAAGCCCATTTTTATGATGATTTATTAAATTTGCTTCAAATCAAATCATCATGAAACGTATCCATTTATTCGAATTCGAAGACCAGAAATGGTTTCCTTCCTTTTTGCGAAATTATGTCACGGATTTCCTTCAGTTCCTAGCTAACAAAACCAATATGTTCAAAGGGATTTTTCCGGTAATTGAAAAAGGGTTATCCAAAACTTCAAATAATCAGGTTATCGATTTGGCTTCAGGTGGCGGCGGCGGTCTCGTTCGCATCAATCAGGAATTGATTGGTAAAATCCCGGATATGAAAATCCTGCTGACCGATTTCTATCCTAATATTGATGCTTTTGAATATACAAAAAAGCAGGCTCCGAATTTCGATTATATCAAAATGCCCATTGATGCGATGCATGTTCCTGAGGATTTAAAAGGGTTACGGACACAGTTTTTATCGTTTCATCATTTCAAACCGGAAGACGCCAAAAAGATTTTACAAAATGCAGTGGATTCCAAAAGCCCGATTGCGATTTTTGAAGCGCAGGAAAGAACGGCTCCAAGTATTATTGCGATGATTTTATCACCATTATCGGTAATTTTCACAACGCCATTCATCCGTCCGTTTAAGGTTGGAAGGATTATTTTTACCTATCTGATTCCGGTTGTTCCGATTGTGGTTTTGTGGGACGGCGTGGTTTCTTCGCTCAGGACATATTCTGTAAAGGAAATGGATGATCTTGTAAACCAGCTTGAAAATAAAGATAGTTTTGAATGGGAAATCGGAAGGAAAAAGTCAGGGCCGGGAATGGTCCCGTATCTTTTGGGTTATCCTAAAAATCAGTAATTATTCGGTAATCCAGAGTAAAACAGGTTTTTTGCTTTCTTTTAATTTTTTATCGATTTGCTCCATAAAAACATCTGAAACGGCGGGACAACCCCAACTTAGCGGACTGTAATCCGGGAAAATTTCCTTATCCGAAACGGCGCTCCATGAATGTAAAACAACAACTCGCTGCACGGCGGTTTTGTTTGTAGCTTCCAAACCTTCAAGCCAGTATTTGACATTGATGCCCCATTTGCTGTAATCGCGGCTGCCAATTTTATATTTGCCTTTCATGGAGCAATGGCTGTTGTTTTTACTGCTGAATTTTGCTTTTTCCCATTTATTCGGATTGGGTGAAAACTGATCGCAGCTTCCGTGCGTAACGAGTTTTTTATCGGTGATCTTGTTTTTCTTAAAGTCGTAAATAAAAAAGCGGTTCTTTCCCGAATGGATGCTCATGTCGATCAGGAAATAATAATCTTCATTGAAACTATTTTCCTTACAAAATGCCAACGCCTGCGAATGGCTTTCAGAATAATTTTTCTCAACCGCAATTTCATTCGAATTATTACAGCAGATAAATCCCAGAAGCATTAGCAGGATAATTTTTCTCATAAAATGTTTTGTTTAAATTGTATAACTTAAAATTCCTACAAATATTTTATGCTGAATCTATTACAAAATCTTTTGCATCTGTAATCCTGAAAGGCGTATCTTTGCCCGCTTTTAAAATTTTAAAAATGTCACAAAACAATATACTTAAAGGAGTTATCCTTGTCGGATTAGGCGCAACGAGCTACGGAATGCTGGCTACATTCGTAAAAATGGCCTATTCGGATACCGGAATCACAGGAAACCCTTTTACTCCTGCCGAAGTTATTTCGTCACAATTCATTTTAGGAATCGCGGCCATTCTTTTAATCAATGCTTTTCAGAAAGCAAAAAAAGGGGATACTGTAATAAAAGCTTCAAAAAACAACATCAAACAATTGATGATTGCGGGAACTTCAACAGGTTTGACGAGCATTTTTTATTATCTGGCGGTGAAATACATCCCGGTTTCGATCGGGATCGTACTATTGATGCAAACCGTTTGGATGGGCGTTTTACTGGAAATGTTCCTTGAAAAGAAATTTCCTTCAAAAATTAAAATCATTGCAGTTTTTATTGTATTGATCGGGACTGCTTTAGCAACAAATAGTATCCAAACCGAAAATTCCTTAGACTGGCGCGGAATCGTTTTAGGCATGCTGGCCGCGGCTTCTTTTACAACAACAATGTTTACGGCCAACCGAATCGCTGTGGGGATTTCATCGGCGCAACGTAGCTTATACATGCTTTTGGGCGGCGCAGTTGTTGTTTTTATCTTTGCAGTCGCAACACAAAACACGCCTTTCAATTTTGATATTTTTTATAAATGGGGAATTATTTTAGCGCTTTTCGGCACTGTTATTCCGCCAATGCTCATGAATGCCGGTTTTCCGCATACCGGAATCGGTTTGGGAAGCATCGTATCTTCACTGGAACTTCCGGTATCGGTCATGATGGCTTTTTTCCTTTTGCATGAAGAGGTAACTTTAATCCAATGGGGCGGAATTGTACTGATTATTTTCGCCATTGTCATTATGAATGTAAACTGGAAAAAGAAAAGCTCCTGATTTATTGCTATATTCGGATAAAAAATTATGGATAATCCGTGGCATTTGAAGCTCATGGCAGCGATTTATGTACTTGCAGGGCTAAATCATTATTTGCGCCCGGGAATTTACAAGCGTATTATTCCGCCTTATATCCCGTTTCCGAAAGCTGTAAATTACATCGTTGGTTTCCTTGAATTTATTTTAGGTATCGGATTGATTTATGAGCAGACACAGATTATTTCCGCCTGGGGAATTATCGTGCTTTTAATCCTCGTTTTTCCTTCGAACGTTTATATGCTCCGGGAAAAGAAAGCACGGCTTGGAGTACCAAAATGGCTGCTTATTTTGAGGCTTCCGCTACAACTTTTGCTCATTTTATGGGCATATTATTATATTCGATGAAATTGTTTTTTGACACTAATCCGGAGCCTCAGGTTTTTGATGTTCCTGATGCCGAAATCATCTATTATCCGCATTTTTTCGATCCTGAAAAAGCCGATGAATTCTTTTCAATCCTAAAAAATGAAATTCCCTGGCAACAGGACAACATTACAGTTTTTGGGAAAACACATCCGCAGCCGCGGCTTACGGCTTTATTCGGGAATGAAGGAAAACCTTATTCTTATTCAAATATAATAATGCAGCCGCATTCGTGGAACCCGGCTCTGACTTATATTAAAGAAGAAGTTGAAGCGATCGCAAAAGAACATTTCACAACGGTTTTACTCAATAATTACCGCGACGGGAAAGACAGTAACGGCTGGCATGCTGACAATGAAAAAGAATTGGGGAGAAATCCGGTAATTGCGTCAGTCAGTTTTGGCGCCGAGCGTTATTTCCATTTGCAGCACAACTCGTATAAAAACCAGAAATTAAAGATCCTGCTCGAACACGGAAGCTTGCTATTGATGAAAGGAACGACGCAGCATTTCTGGAAACATCAAATCCCAAAAACAGCAAAACCTACCGGAAACCGCATAAATTTAACATTTCGTACAATAAAATAAACATTCCTATTTTTTTAATCGGATTTTTTCTAAATTGCCTTTCCCTGAAATCCTAAAGCAAAAGATGGAAATAGCGACAAAACATTCTTCATTAAAAACTAAAATCGATTTGGTTTTTATAGTTATCGCAGCAATATTCACGGTCCTGATTTATTCTACTTATTCCAGCGCAGAAGCAGTTAAGACAAACCGGAAAATCATTTCTGACATTGGGAACATCAATACGACACTTGAAAAAATATTATCATCTACCATAGATATTGAGACCGGAACTCGGGGTTATGCCATCACCGGAAACGAAAGTTATCTGGAAGCTTACAACAATGGAGGCAAAAATGTGGGCCTTTGGATGGATTCCCTAAAATCGATGGTCAATTCATATCCGAACCAGATACAAAAACTCGATTCCATTGAAAAACTGATCCATTCCAAAAGGCTCATCAGCAGCGAAACAGTTTTGAAACGGAAAACGGAAAGCAAGGACGAAGCCGCAAAACTGGTCGAATCAGGAAGAGGAAAAGAAATAATGGATTCTATCCGGGTTATCATTTCCGACTTTCAGAAAACACAGATGAATATTCTCTCGGTTAAATTATCCGATACCACTGAAAAAATCAGGACACGCAACCTTTACTTCTTGTTTTTTGTATCATTAACTGTTGGATTACTTCTTTTTTCTTATTACCTGATCCGTAAAAATGCTTCCAAATTAATCGATAAAGAAGAACTTCAGGGAGAGCTTATCACCGAACTTTCAGTGCAGAACAAACAAATGAATGATTTTGCAAACATCACTTCACACAACCTGCGCTCACCTTCGACCAACATTACTTCATTAATCTCAATCATTGATGAAAAAAGTACAATTGACGATTATAAGATGATCTTTGAAATGCTTAAGAAAGTCTCTCAAAACCTGAATGAGACGCTTAACCACTTAATGGAAATCCTGCATATCAGAAGAAACAAAACGCTCGAAATAGAACAGATTTTATTTGAAGAAATCTTTACGAAAACGACCGAATCGCTTCAGGGCGAAATCATGGTTTCGCATGCCGAAATAAAAGGTGATTTCTCTAATGCGAAAGAAATATTGTATCCGAGGATTTATCTTGAGAGCATTTTTCACAATCTGGTCAGCAATGCCATAAAATACCGCCATCCCGAAAGAAAACCGGAAATTTTTGTTAAAACCGAAATTGCGGATAATACAATCATTCTGACCGTGAAAGATAACGGTCTCGGGATAGACCTTACTAAACATGGCTCAAAAATGTTTGGCATGCACAAGGTTTTCCACAATCATCCTGATGCTAAAGGAATCGGATTGTTCATCACAAAAGCGCAGATTGAAAGCCTCAATGGAAAAATTTCGGTCGCAAGTGAAGCAGGCTCTGGAACGGCCTTTACAGTAACTTTTTCAATAAAATAATATCGTGGAAACAATCATTGCATATTTTTCATCGATTCCGTCTTCGCATCGTGGAATGATCCTCGCCGGCGGAATCGCGTTTTTCTGGATTCTGGAAAGCACAAAACCAATGTTTTCATTTGATTATAAAAAATGGCATCATGCCGGGATTAATATCTTTTTTACCATTACGACAATTATAGTAAATTTTGTTCTGGCATTTATTTTATTGATGACTGCCGAATGGGTCGAGATTAATAATTTTGGGGTACTGAATTTATTCCCCGAAATGAATGTCTGGCTTTATGCCTTAATAGGATTGCTGCTTTTGGATTTGATCGGCGCTTACCTTGCGCATCTTACACAACATAAAATCAAGGTTTTTTGGCGATTTCACCTGATACATCATACCGACACCTGGATCGATACTACTTCGGCAAACCGGCATCATCCGGGAGAAAGCATCATTCGTTTCATATTTACTACAATCGGCGTTTTTATTGTTGGGACACCGATGTGGCTGGTTTTTTTATATCAGTCGCTTTCTGTAATATTTTCGCAATTCAATCATGCCAATATAGCTTTGCCGAAAAAGACCGACCGGATTTTGAGTTACTTTATCGTTTCGCCCGATATGCACAAAGTACACCATCATTATGTTCTTCCTTATACAGATTCTAATTATGGTAATATTTTTTCGGTCTGGGACAGGCTTTTCGGAACGTTCTCTTATCTTGATCGCAAGAACATTGTTTATGGAGTCGATACGCACATGGACAAATCAGAACACAACAACCTTAAGAACCTTTTGAAGATACCGTTTCAAGAATCAAGGCCACCAAAAAAATAGTGTTATATATTTTTATTTACTCTTTAAAAAAGTAATTATTTTTTTTCTTAATATTGATATTGTAATTAACACTTTAAAAAAATTTATCTGAATTAATTTTCAAGTAATGAAAAAAAGTAAACGCATTGAGTTGACCGGGGAGCAAATAGAAAAATTGGTTACCCTTGCTTTGGAAGAAAGAAATCCATTCGAAATTATAAAAAAAGAATTTGGATTTGCCGAGAAAGAAGTGCTTGAGATCATGAAAAAAAAGCTTACTACTGAAAAGTTTGAAATGTGGAAAAAGAAAGCACAATCAAACAAACCCAAGCCCAAACCATTAAAAATTGATGATTTTGACGATGATTTGGACGGTAAGTATTATATAAAGAATAAATTCGACTAGCCTTATTTTATCCATTTTATTGATTTCGTTTTAAATAAAATTAAACAAATATTTAATTTTATTTATTTTTTAATTAAATAATTTGTTTATGTTTGCATTATAATTTATTTAATTACAATGCAGCCAAAACTTCCCATCCAATGTCCAAGTTGTGAAACTATTTTATCAGTAACACAGCTTTCCTGTGGAAATTGCAATACTGCAGTTTCCGGAAATTATTCCCTTCCGCTTTTGCTTCAGATTCCCGAAGAAGAGCAAAACTTCATCCTGCAATTTTTCCTGAACAGTGGCAGCCTTAAAGAAATGGCTGCACAAATGGGCAATAGTTATCCAACTGTCCGCAACAAACTCGACGATATCATCCAGAAAATAAATAACCTTAAAAATCAATCGCCAAAATGAAAACACTTTACAATCCTTTTGAAATTTATTCTGAAAAAAAACTATTGATTGCCGGAATTTTGTTTACAATTCTCGGATCGTTTTTAGCAATTATGTTTAACGGGCGTTATGACGGAATGTTGGATTTTCACTTCTATCCGGTAGATCGATATGAGCCTTTTACGGATAATCTTCTTGCCATCGGCTGCTCGGTTTTAGTATTTTTCTGTTTAGGCAAAATCATCAACAAAAAAACAAGGTTTATCGATATGCTGACAACAAGCATCATCGCCAGGTTTCCGCTTTATTTATTGCCTTTTTTTAATATTAACAATGTTATGATCGAAACATCGGATGAAATATTAAACATGGTAAGTGCTGGAAATGAAAGCAATTTCGAAACATCGAATATTTTTCTTTTGGGTGTATTTTCAATGATCCTGATTCTTTGCATCATCTGGTTTTTCATATTGCTTTGGAACGGATTCAGGATTGCCACCAATGCGAAAGGCATGAAACATATCCTGTTTTTCGTTCTGGCGATAATAATTGGTGAAGTTATTTCAAAAGTTTTATTTTCAGTAATTTATATTTCATAATTATGGTAAACGTAAGATCAACAGACGACCAGTTCATTTTTGAAATAAAAGGCTGGTATAAGTTATGGGCTTTTAAAAATTCGATTACTGTTCCGAAAGAAAATATCGTAAAAGCTTTTCAAAGCGAAGAAGAATTTGGTTTTTTTAAAGGCTTCCGGTTTCCCGGCACAGAAGTTCCCGGAATAATTGCTGCCGGAACTTTCTATAAAAGAGGCTGGAATTTCTGGACTGTAAGGAACAAAAAGAAAGCGATTATAGTCGAACTTAAAAATGAAACCTATAATAAACTTATCATTCAGGTAAAAAATCCTGAAGAAACCCTTAAACTACTAAACCAAAAATAACATGAAAAAAATTATTTTAGCTTCATTGCTTTTAATTACATCCCTAACATTTGCTCAGGATATTACCGGAAAATGGCATGGACAACTTCAGGTACAAGGAACGAAACTTCCACTTATTTTCAACATTACCAAAACAGAAAACGGATTTTCGACAACAATGGACAGCCCGGATCAAGGCGCAAAAGACATTAAAATCGATAAGACTTCGTTTGAAAACTCAAAAAAACTAATACTCGAAATTCCGTCGATGCAAATGGTTTATACCGGAGAATTAAATGCGTCAAACGAGTTCATCGGCAATTTTAACCAAGGCGGAATGAGCTTTCCGCTGAATTTAAGCCGTGAAGAATTTAAGATCAACAGGCCGCAGGAACCTAAACAACCTTT